>JAUVCU010000358.1 GCA_030590715.1 Lentisphaeria bacterium | reverse complement strand
TCAAGCGCCTTATATATAAAATATACTGCTGGTTTTACATTGTTTCTGTATGGAGAAGAAACAGGTTTACCCTATTTGGATCCGCAGTTACTATCACTCTTTTTGTAACTGCAATTCTAGGCATGGACACTTCCCGCCTTGCTGTTTATCAGATATTTACCTGCCTCTTTTTTGTCGTATTGGCTTCTTTGATGTTCAGCATGTTTTTTAAAGGTACGTTTACAGTTCACAGGACGTTGCCCCATTTCACGACGGTAGGAGATAAATGCCGTTATACGGTCGAAGTTTCGAATCACACAGATAAAAGCCAGATATATTTATTCCTACAGGAAGAATCAGTTGACCCGCGGCCAACGTATAAGGAACTTGGACGTTCCAGAGAGCCCGGGGAAGAGAAGAGAAACTGGTGGGATCGGAAAGTTAAATACCATCGTTTTATCTGGCTGATCAAAAGAAATAAAAAAGCCACACTTATTGAATCGGAAATTCCGACTATTGCTCCAAATAGCAGTGTTCGTGTGAGTCTGGAAATTGTGCCTGAGATTCGCGGCTATATTTACTTGAAAGGTTTAACGGTGAAGAGACCTGATCCATTCGGCATTTTTAAATCATATATCAGAATTCCTTCACATGAGAAACTGCTTGTTTTGCCGAAGCGTTATCGAATTCCAAATATAAACCTGCCGGGGCTGAGAAAGTATAATTCCGGTGGGGTGGCTCTTGCATCAAGTGTTGGAAATGCCGATGAATTTATGTCTCTGCGCGATTATCGACCCGGCGATCCGGTTAGACAGGTTCACTGGAAAAGCTGGGCTAAAACCGGTGAGTTGATTATTAAAGAAAATCAGGATGAGTTCTTTGTTCGTCACGCGTTGATTCTTGATACTTTTGTGGATGCGACTTATGATTTAGCTTTCGAGGAAGCTGTTTCTCTGGCATCGTCGTTTGCCTGTTCAATCCATTCGCAGGAATCGTTGCTCGATCTGATGTTTGTTGAAGATGAAGCGCATTGCTTTTCCTCAGGTCGCGGTGTTGACCATACCCGCAAAATGTTGGAGATTCTCGCTTGTGCCGGAACTTGCCGCGATAAGGAGTTTTCGTCTATCCTTCCGATGGTAATAGATCACCTGCACGTTTTAAGTGGTTGTTTGTGTATTATGCTCGATTGGGACGAACAACGGATGGGATTGATCCGCAAACTTAATGCAATGAATATTCCCGTTAAAGTCTTTCTTATAACTGAAGAACCGTTCAAGTTCTCTGAATCAGACACAGATCAAATGTGCATCAGTCCTGCTAATTTTCACAATCTTGTTGTCGGCAAAATAGAGGAGGGATTGTTCTCGCTATGAAAACACCTTCATTCATGTTGAGCCTTTCAATTCTATTCTGGGGCTGGATGACCGGACATCCATACATTGCAGCCGTCATGGCTGCAATTTATGAATTTACAAGATTCATAAAGGCCAAATGGAATATGACCAAATCCGACTACAAGCATGCTGTCGATTTGAGCTTTGTTATTTTTATTTCAGTTCTTATCTATGGTTTTGTTACCGATAAAGCCCGCACAATGGTGATTCTTATTATGTGGATGCCGGTGGTTTCATTCCCTTTGCTGCTGGTCCAACAATTCAGCAACCGTGGTCTTTTCGATTATAGAACGTTATTTTTGCTTGCCCGAAAAAAAGACAAAGGTACGGATAAATCTGCATTTTGTGATATGTGCTATCCGATTGCCATAATCTGTCTCACTTCTGCCGGAAGCTTAAAACATGAAAACTTTTTATACTATTTATTTGCTGTCATCCTTATTTTCTGGGCACTTTTTACTATCCGTTCAAAAAGGTTTCCAGTCTGGATATGGGCTGTCTCTTCATGTCTTGCGGTGATTTTGGGTTTTGTCAGCCATGTCGGGCTCAACCTTCTTCAGCAAAAAATAACAGAACTAACTACTGAGTTGTTCATGGGGGATGTGGATCCATTTAAAGGAACTACTTCAATAGGTGAAATTGGGCAGCAGAAGCAGTTTAACCATATTGTTTTCAGGGCTAAAGCAGACATTAAAAAATACGACTCTCTTCTGCTGCGTGAAGCTGGCTACAATGTGTATAAATCCGGATCCTGGTACGCAATAAACTCCCCTCTCAAATCTGTTCACAAAAGCAGTAAGTCTAGCTGGGTGCTAAAAGGAGATGTAAATTCAGGAGAGCAAATTGAGATATATTCGTATCTGAAGAATGGAAGTGGGATGCTTAAGCTTCCCTTGGGAGCATACAAAATTGATCAGTTGCCGGTTGAGTACTTAAGAAAGAACCATCTCGGCTCGGCAAAAGCGGCTAATGGACCGGAACTTGTTAAGTACAAAGTGAGTTTTGATCCTTAAAAATTGAAGGATTGTGAAAAAATTAAACTTGATCTCGCTGTCCCGTAAGATGAACTCCGAGCCGTGCAGCAAGTGATTGATGAGTTGGGCTTGAGGGATATGGAGCCGGAAGAGATAACGAGAAAATTAAAGTTTCATTTTGATAATAGCTATAAGTACACGTTGGATAGGAGAGG
>JAUVCU010000180.1 GCA_030590715.1 Lentisphaeria bacterium | reverse complement strand
CGAAGTTTTACCATAACCGAATATGGTGCGACACCTATGTCAACAACCAAGGCTCCTGTTGATATTATCATCGCTGGTCAGAATTCACAGATGCTTGACTCACTGGCCAATGATGTGATTGCTAAGCTTGAAGGGACAAAGGGGCTTGTTGATGTTCGCCGAAGCTGGGTCTTTGATAAAGTTGAGAACCATATAATCATGGATCCTGTTTTAGCACGAGAGTTCAACACTACTCCAGCGGAAGCATCCGTCGAACTGCTTGCGGCGGTGAAAGGTATTCAGGCCACACAAATGAGGCTACAGGGGTTTCTTGATATTCCTGTTAGAGTAAAGTATAGCTCACAAAAGATTGACCATCCAGATAAACTTCTGGACTCATATATTCCTACCCGTCACGGGATGGTTCCTCTGCGGACAATCGCAACCGTTCATGAAACTAACGCGCAGCCGTTTATTACTCGTGAGAATCTGAGAAATACAATAGATATCACAGGAGTGAATCGAGGACAGACCGTGGCTCATGTTACGGAGTCTATTTCAGAGAGGCTAAAAGGGTTCGAGTTACCGGCTGGGTATACAATTGAGATCTCAGGAACGAGTGCTGATATGGCCAAAGGTGGTGCTGAAATGGGCAAATCTCTGCTTGTTGGAATTGTCTTGTTGTACTTTCTGCTTGTTCTACTTTATAAATCTTTTCTGCACCCTGTAACTATCATGTCTGTACTGCCACCAGCAGTCGCCGGCGCTCTATGGGGGCTACTGCTCTTCGATAAACCGATGTGTAAACCAGCTACTATGGGACTGATATTATTATGCGGAACACTTGTTAATAACAGTATATTGCTCTTGGAATTTATTCAGGAGGCAAGACGTAATGGTGTTGACAAAAATACAGCGATACAGGATGCCGTTCGATTGCGACTGCGCCCGATACTTATGACAACAGTGTCGACAATTGTCGGGTTAACGCCGCTTATAACTGAATCTGCAATAGGTCTTGAGCGTATGAGTCCGCTGGCAATTGTTGCCGCAACGGGCTTACTATCGGGAACCGTAATAACCATGATCGTCGCCCCGGTTATCTACTCGCTTCTAGACAGCCTGCATTCTCTGTTTTTGTTTAGGAAGTGTGAATCGGGCTCGTTTGACGGCTAATTCGATAAAGGTTCTCCTGTTAAAGCTGGAGAATCAAAAGCATGTACGGTTGAAAAAACATTCTATTACCATAAACTATCAATTAATGATAATAACATGGGGATATTATGCCAAGACCAACTCAATGCCGTAAAATCAAAGAAGAATTCGGGGTAACTTATTTCAAGCCCAGAGGCGTTCCCAAATGCTCTTTGGAGGAAGTTTCTTTGACTATGGATGAATTGGAAGCTATGCGCTTAATGCACCTTGAAAACCTTTATCAGGTTGATGCTGCCCAAAAGATGCTTGTTTCTCGACAAACACTTGGAAACATCCTAAAATCTGCCAACAAAAAAATAACCGATGCTCTTGTCAACGGCAAATCATTGAAAATTACTCGCGGAGATGTGATTGTCTCCGAAAGAAAGAAAAAAAAGAGTGATGAACAGTGCTGCAGCAAGGACGAAACTTCCAGCTAGATTATTTCTTTCACAGTCCTTTATTCTAAATTATTTATTGACAGAGTAATGAGTCTCTTTTACTTATTTCAACTTTTTTGTTCTGACTTGATATTTACAACTGAGTCTTTACCTTAAACAACCTGATACAATTTCATTCTTGATATAATAAAAGGCTTTATCTAAGCTACCATAAGTAAACCAGAGAAAAAAATCTTTGGTGTCTTTTACCATGTCAATACATAGCTCTGCATTACTAATTTTCTCCATAGTCTTATGATTGAGCGTAAATCCATATTGATCAATTACCATACAGAATTTTAAGCAGATCTCTTATTTGACGCCTACTTCCCCTTTGACAATCAGCTCTATATACAGCTCAAAAAAAAGAAAATACTTACTAGCCAGTAGTAGATGTTTCTCCATGAATCACGCAACGCGAGGTTTGATCATTGAACAGACATGGTTGCACATTTTTTTTAAATTATTTGAGACCCTACATGTAGGATTGAAAATAGCGTTGAATCATTCCTTCTTTTTAATACTTGTGAGGTAATCTCAACTTATATGCAACTAATGTGTTCTTCAACTAAGTTTAAGTTGGACCGTCTGAAGAGCTAAAGATAGTCTATAGAATCATACTTGTTTGGGTGTTATAAAAGTGTTCTCAGGACTGACTTTAAAGTCAAAACCAATAGAGTAAATACATGTACATACAACGCAATCGGTGGAAATCTGTAAGGGGTGTCCTCTTTTTCTTATCACGGTTGAAGTCAGCGGGTTGCATTAGGTGTCCGATGAACAGATTGGTTATCTTGAATTATTTATTCAGATCTTCAATGTATTATTTCTGTATGTGTACTTATTAGGTTTTTATAAAGATTCTTTTGCATGTTTTTGAAGGCATTCTCCCGCTGAGTTTAGCTGAGATAAGTGATAGGCCAGTTTCTCCCCACAACCTCTGCAAAAACCATATTTAAAACTATTATCAACACATCTTTTGCACATTGTTTTATCAATTTGACCAGTGTGAAGTTTTAAGCCATCAAACTTATCATTCTCTTTTATTATAGGAACTAGCTCCTCTAGTTCTCCGCAGTAATTACATTTTTCTATCATTGTCTTGTGCTCCTATTATTCATAGGTAATACCGAATTGAGTGGCGGTAACAATAATTTTATATTTGTTTACCTTGTAAAGGCAATAGCTGTCCTCAGAAAAGTGATTTTGCTTTTTGATTTCTACTACAATATATTTCCACTGTTTAAAAATCATCCATATATACTAAATACAAAAGCCCGAAGCTTAACCGCCACGGGCTTAAAGTAGAATTTAGGAGATATGAACGTGGCAGGTTCCTGCTTTTCCGCAGATCGCTTCATTGCATTTATTAAATAATTCAATGGCTTCTTCCTGGTTGCTGATATCAATCTCGTTAATCTCTTTAAGAGTAACAGCCATTAATTTTAGTACTGCACGAGCTCTCTTTGTGCTCGCTGTAGATTGTACCGCTTCACTGCAGATCTGATAGAAACCAAACGCCTCTTTCGCTGTTTCTATATCAAACTTACTTAAAGAAAGTGCCATTAAATCTACAGCAACCATTTCTTTCGAATCTTTATCGCAGCAATGATCAGTCATATTCTTTCCTCGTCTTTTATTTAAGGTTAAGTATGAATTTTGTGTGGTTGAAAAAAATGTCTTTATTAGTATATAGTTTTATCTGTAAATCATAAATTTGACAACATGGAAAGCGCAAAATGAAAAACCTATTGATTGCATCAACACTATTAATCGCTACCGGCTGCAGCTCTATTGATCTTGATAAGAAATGGCAGGGTGCAATTATCGGAACAGCAACCGGAGCACTTGCGGGCGGTATTATCGGGCACCAAAGCGGCAAAAAGGGACAAGGCGCTTTAATTGGCGGTGTTGTCGGCGGTCTTACCGGAACGTTTGTAGGCCACAAAATGGAACAATCCGACCAAAAGTAACCTGCCCCAAAATAAGTACTAGTATTCAGAAGAAAAAAGCCCGAAGCTTAACCGCTTCGGGCTTTTTTATGTCTTTATAAATCATACAAAAACACATGCTTAAAATAAAAATGGGTAGTACTCGAAAGTACTACCCATTTTACTATCTGTATAAGACTACCTATTTTTTGATTCGGTAGCTAAGCAGAAAGGAGGATTACATCATTCCGCCCATTCCACCCATTCCGCCCATTCCGCCAGGCATAGCCGGCATAGCAGCTCCGCCTTCTTCTTTGGCATCTGTGATGATGCACTCAGTAGTAAGAAGGAGTCCTGCGATAGAACCAGCGTTTTGAAGAGCTGAACGAGTTACTTTAGTCGGATCAAGAACACCAGCTTCAAGCATGTCTACGTACTCACCAGTGGCAACGTTGAATCCGTAAGAACCTTCATTTTTCATAACTTCCTGAACGATGATCGATCCTTCGTATCCACCGTTAGCAGCAAGCTGACGAAGAGGTGCAGAGATAGCGCGTAGGACAATTTCTCCCCCAACTTTTTCGTCACCTTCAAGTGCTAGTGACTCAAGAGCTTTACCAGCGCGAAGAAGTGCAACACCACCACCAGCAACGATACCTTCTTCAACTGCGGCGCGTGTCGCGTGTAGAGCATCTTCTACGCGGTCTTTCTTTTCTTTCATTTCAGTTTCTGTCGCAGCTCCGATATTGATTACTGCAACACCACCGGCAAGTTTTGCCAGGCGTTCTTGTAGTTTCTCACGGTCATAGTCTGAAGTTGTTTCTTCGATCTGGCGTTTGATTTGGCTAACGCGACCCATGATGTCAGATTGAGTTCCAACACCTTCAACAATCGTTGTGCTGTCTTTGGTAATAGTGATGCGTTTTGCAGTACCACAGTCAGCTAGAGTAACGTTCTCAAGTTTCATTCCAAGATCTTCAGAGATCATTGTTCCGCCAGTAAGGATGGCGATGTCTTCAAGCATAGCTTTACGACGGTCACCGAA
>JAUVCU010000034.1 GCA_030590715.1 Lentisphaeria bacterium | reverse complement strand
TGGTATCAGACTGTTCCGTAAAGTTGAAGCAGACAAGCCACTATACACTCCGGTAAATGCTGTTCTTCCAGGACGCCGTAACAACCCGGCTGACCATGTAGCGGGAATCCGTCCACTTGCTGTTTACGGACCTATCCACTATCAGGAACTTCCGGAACTGTTCATGGACTTCACATCCTCTCTAACAGGAAAATCTCCATCAACAACTGGAGCTGGATCTGAAGGTGCTCTTACAAAAGGGCCATTCAATGCACTACCAGCTACATCGGATCTGAACAATGCACTTCTAGCGTTTATCCTTGCAGGAAGCAACGGATTCTCGACAGCTGCAGGATACATCGGTCACAAATACAAAATGGACCACGATGTAAGTCTTCTAATTCCAGAGCTTTGGTCTCTAATGACTGAAGAAGAGCGTTGTCCTGAAATGATGATTGAGAACGGATTCCTAGAAAAAATCGAAGACTTCGAGCTTAATGGCGAAACAATTCTTGGATCACGTCTTGGATACCGCATTACAGATGCATTCGTCAACCAGTACCTTGGTAAAGTTTTCGAAGCGCCGAACACGGTCTTCGAAAATGACATGCTTAAGCCTGAACTTCAAAACCTTGAAGACTTTGCAGACGGAATCAAAAACATCTGCGAAACACACAAGAAAGTTGCGGATGCATACCTTGAAGACGGAAGTGTGGAAGGATTGATCCCTCCTATGAAAGCTCTGATCTACATCATGGCGACTGGAGAGTACGAAGGTAAGAAAATTACAGATCCTGAAGTACGTAACCTATTCAAACGTGAATACGTTGTAAACAGCGACTGGTATAAAGAACGACTTGAGATCAAGCAGCAGCGCAAATCAGCATGCTGTAAATCTCACGTACAATACCTGACTGATTTCATCAACCAGCCAACAAATGCATACGAAACAGAAAGACTTAACATTGAAGCACAACTTGAGACAGTTCAAGACCGCCTTAAACACGTAGAGTCTGATGATTATATCCAAACTATCATTGGAACTATTGGAGCTGACCCTCTTTACCGAGGATAATTAGCCCTCAGAAATTCAAAAAGCCGAACTCATCCGAGTTCGGCTTTTTTTTACACATTGCAAATCAGTCAATAAACATGCCTTTCGCAAGCTGATCCATCTCGTCACCTTCTCCGAGCGCTTCCGCAACATTTCGCGCCAAAGCGAATGCTGCTCCCGGTCCTTTTCCTGTAAGAATCCTCCCATCAATTTCCGTCAGCGCAGCCGTATATTTTGCCGCCGTTATCTGATCTTCAAATCCGGGATAGCAGGTAATTTTTTTCTGATCAACAATGCCGGCTTTCCCCAGAACAATTGGAGCTGCACAAATTGCAGCAATGATCACATTCTCGTTTGCAGCGGCCCCCCGCAGGAAGCTGATAACCGCATCACTGTTTTTCAAATTCTCCGACCCAGGCATTCCTCCCGGCAAAAAAACTGCACAAACAGACACCACCTCAACCTCGGATAACAATACATCACACATTATTGAGATACGATGTGCCCCCGTCACCCTTACACTATCCAGACCAGCCAAAACTACTTCAAAACCGAGTCGCCTCCATATGTCAACCGGAGCAATCGCTTCTATCTCTTCAAAACCTTCCGCCAGAACTACAACGATTCGCTTACTCATCGTAATCATTCTCCATTAGTATTTTATTGTGAAAGTATGTAAAGCAGAATCCTCTTCCACCTTTTCAGAATAATAACTATCAACACTTGCAGACGGTGGACCATGCCGCAGCCAGGCAAGCATTTCATTAACACTCTCCACCGACCCCTGAACAAAAACCTCTACCTCTCCGTAACCTGAATTCCTAACATATCCAGTCACCCCCAGCAGCGAATGAGCATAATCTTCAGTAAAATAGCGAAAACAAACACCAGTAACCCGACCTTTGACTGTAACTCTATATGCTTGTTTCATTTTATTACTCAACAATCCAAACCGTTACTTTTTATCTTCTAGTTAGATTAACATTATAGCAAATAAAACATAAAATTTCTCTACCGGCAAAACTCGGTTTAAGAAACACAATCCACATTCCTACAAAAGCACCAATAAAAAAAGCCGAAGCTATTTAAGCCCGGCTTTTATACATCTAAAAGATCAAAAACAATCAAACTGATTAATCTGTTTTCATTTTTTTAAGTTTATTAATAAGGGTTCTTCTACTAATCCCCAACAGAAGAGCTGCTTTTGTCTGGTTGCCTTTTGTTTGTTTAAGAGCACGATCAATAGACTCAAACTCCTGCTGTTCAAGCGTCTTTATACTAGCACTCACAGGCTTTGTATTTTCAGGCCGTGCCACAAACTTTTGGATCGCCTGCGGAAGATGCTCGGGCATTATCAAATCGGTACGGGACAAGATCTTTGCCCGTTGCATAGCGTTTGAAAGTTCCCGAATATTCCCCGGCCAATCGTACGACATGATCGCCCGCTGAGCTGATGCCGATAGTCTTTTTGAATGACCATTATCATATAGAAACTTCTTCACCAGAGCTGCAATATCTTCTTTTCGCTCACGCAAAGGAGGCAATTCAAACGTAATAACATTCAGTCGATAATACAGGTCTTCCCTGAAATTGCCGACCTTCACTTCCTCTTCAAGATTTTTATTTGTCGCGGCAATCAACCTGACATCGACTTTGATCTCTTTATCATATCCGACAGGAGTTATCACACCATTTTCAAGAGCCCGCAAAAGAGACGCTTGAAGCTCGAGCGGCATATCACCTATCTCATCCAGAAACAACGTCCCGCCATCGGCTTCACGAAATCTTCCCAAGCGTTTATTTATAGCTCCAGTGAACGCCCCTTTTTCGTGCCCGAACAATTCGCTCGCCAGCAACGCAGCCGGAATAGCCGCGCAATTCACTGTTACAAATGATTTCTTGCTTCGAGGGCTGTTATTCTTTAAAAAAGCAGAGACCACTTCTTTCCCGGTTCCGCTTTCTCCCGTGATCAAAACTGTCGCATCGCACTTAGACACGAGATAACAGTCGCTGAATATTGAAATAATCTCAGAGCTTTCCGCGACAATGCCTTCCATAGCCTCTTTAGGCAAGTCTGAATAATCGACCTTAGCCGACAACCCCAAAGTATCACAAACCGAAACTCTCAATTCATTAAGATCGACCGGCTTGGCAAGATAATCAACAGCCCCAAGCTTTAAGGATTTCACAGCATCTTTAACGTTCGCATGAGCTGTAATAAGTAGGACAGGAAGATCCTCATGCACTTTACGAACCTCCTGCAGAAACGAGATCCCATCAATTCCAGGCATACACACATCACTGATGATCATATCAGGAACTTCATTCTCAATTTCAACCAATGCATCTTCCGAGCAGGAACAACTGACAATCCTAACCCCGGATTCATGCAACGTATCTGAATATAATTTACGGAACGACTGCTCGTCATCCACTACCATTACCAACTTGCTCATATCTAAAATCACCCAACCTTAATATTTTTAATAGAGAATGTAGTACTTTTGCCTAAAATAGACTCAAGCTCAATATTCCAATCCAGGGAATCGACGCAGCGCTTGACCACCGACAGACCAATTCCATGACCGTTACCGCTTCCTGTCACGTACGGTTTAAACACCTCCGCCATAAATGATTCATCCATTCCACAGCCCGTATCCGAAACAATCAGCGTCACACTACGACCACTGTGTTCAACAGCTAGCGAAATAGAATCCCCTTCCTCAACTGCATTTAGACTATTGAAGAGAAGATTCGTAACAATCTGCACAAGCATTCTATCATCAGCCTCAATAACAACCTCATCAACCGGATATACAAAACTAACGCCCAACTCACTACAATCCTGAGAAATTACCGTCAAAACAGACTGCAGCGCTTCCAAGACAGGAACCGGAGAGAAATCAGCTTCAGAAAAACGCGCATAATTCATAAAATCGCCAAGCCTGTCAGCAGTAACATCAGCCTGCTCAACAATCTCCTGGGCCATAGACTCAACCGAGCCAACCACACCATCGCACTGCAGAATCCTTTGTGCAAGACCACGAATAATCCCCAGGGGGTTCTTCGTTTCATGAGCAAGACCGGACGAGGCTAAATTTAACTCAACCAACTGATCCTTATGAACCTGGAGAACTTCAACCCGCCTCTTCAGACGAAAATTTCTTATAGCGGAACAACTGAAAAACAAAAAAACAAAAACCGAAAGAACACCGACAACAACAGTAAGCCAGAACTTTTCAGCAGCAGCCTGGTGCACATTTTTACATCCTTCATAAGGAAACTCCAGAACAAGCTTCACCCCTGAACCACTTTTTACTTCTTCAATAGAAAATGCCGGATCATTCACACTTGTCCAGTAATAATATTCCGACCCGGCTTTATCCTGCCCGCTTTTTCCCGGAGCTTCAAACTTCAGCATGCTGCCGATAGGATAGCCCAACTTGATTTCATTGTCGTAGATCAGATAAAACGCCTTCATATCGGTAAACTCAAAAACGCCTTGGAGAAAGCGATCAAAAGACTCCGAGACAATAGACCCACACTTCATTTCTGATTTCACAGCACTATGAAGGACTTTGGATATAACACGAGCCCTGTCAGAAAGCATAACCTCAACAGACGAGCAGGTTTTCACCTGATCCGATTTCGCGTAATACAGCAACGTGACAAAAAAAACAGTACCAATTACAAACGGCACCACATATAGCCTATATAAATTCATAAACACCCCAAATGATTAACACCACTAAAAGACAAAAACATTCACATATATTTTTCAATGAGTTTACATATAAAACACTACCTTTATTATTAACTCTGTAATAATATGGTTATCATTGACATTTTTTACGAAGCAGACTCTGATTAATTTGCTGTTTTTCAAATACACATACAAAGCGAAAAGTATTTCAAAATGGGCTGTTTTATGCTCAAAACTTAATTTATACTATTTTTATACACTTTCATTCTTTACAAACATTATAAAGATTATATAGTTAGGTTATTAACAAAAGAGATCAACAGATTAAATAGACATAAAGAAGGCGAATAATGAGTAGCATTGCGATAGAGAGTCTACAGGAAGAACTGAAAGAAAAAAGTGCTTTGGAAATTTTAAAAGCAGTAGCTGATAAATTCAAAGGAAAAATCACTCTTGCAAGTTCTCTAGGAGCGGAAGATCAGGTAATAACAGACCTGATTGCTAAAAACAATCTAGACATTGAAATATTCACGCTTGATACAGGACGCGTTTTCCAGGAAAGCTATGATCTGCTTTCTGACACTGAAAAAAAATACGACCTGAAAGTAAAAATCTTTTTCCCGGAAAGAGAAGATGTTGAGAAAATGGTTTCTGAAAACGGGATCAACCTTTTCTACGACAGCATCGAAAATAGAAAGCAGTGCTGCCGCATTAGAAAAATGGTGCCACTTGCACGAGCACTTGCTCCGCACGACGCATGGGTTTGTGGACTGCGTAAAGATCAGTCAGTAACACGAGAAGATATGTGTGAAGCTGAAATCGACGCCAACCACAACATGATAAAGATCAACCCACTGATTAACTGGTCGGAAGAAGATGTTTGGAACTACATCAAAGAAAATAATATTCCTTACAACAAGCTCCACGATCAGGGATTCCTAAGCATCGGATGTGCGCCTTGCACAAGAGCCGTTAAAGAAGGCGAAGATGTACGAGCTGGTAGATGGTGGTGGGAATCACCTGAACAGAAAGAATGCGGACTTCACTTTGTCGATGGCAAAATGGTTCGTACAAAAGACTTAAAGAAATAACAAATATAATAATATAAGGAACAAACAATGTCTGACTATAACTTAAGTCAATTGAAGCAGCTGGAGGCGGAGGCGATTCACATTCTGCGCGATGCTGTAAGCCAGTTTGAAAACCCGGTTATGCTTTACTCGGTGGGTAAAGACTCATCAGTAATGGTTCGCCTAGCTCAAAAAGCATTCTATCCAGGAAAAGTTCCATTCAAACTTCTTCACGTGAACTCGAAGTGGAAATTCAAAGAGATGATCGAATTCCGCGATGCATTCTGTGAAGCAGAAGAGCTTGATCTTCTTGAGCACTACAACAAAGAAGCTTTTGAAGCTGGTGTTGGACCGTTCACACACGGAAGCCGTAAACACACTGACCTTATGAAAACACAAGCACTTCTTGAAGCGCTTGATATGGGAAAATATGACTGTGCATTTGGTGGAGCACGTCGTGACGAAGAGAAATCACGTGCGAAAGAACGTATTTACTCGTTCCGCGACCAGCATCACCAATGGGATCCGAAAAACCAGCGTCCGGAGCTTTGGTCTCTTTACAACGGTAAGATCAATCCGGGAGAAAGCGTACGTTGTTTCCCGATCTCGAACTGGACTGAACTTGATGTTTGGCAATATATCCGCCTTGAGAACATTCCAATAGTACCGCTTTACTTTGCTGAAGAGCGTCCGGTTGTTGAGCGTGATGGTCAGTTGATCATGGTTGATGACGAACGTCTGAAACTTGAGCCGGGTGAAGAGATTCAAATGAAGAAAGTACGTTTCCGTACTCTTGGTTGCTACCCACTTACTGGTGCAGTTGAATCAGATGCAGACACGGTAGAGAAGATTGTAGCAGAAATGATGGAGTGCAAAGACAGCGAGCGCTCAACACGTGTCATCGACAACGACGGTGACGCATCAATGGAACAAAAGAAACGCGAAGGATACTTCTAGAATGGATATTGTTAATTACTTAGACCAACACGAAAACAAAGATCTACTTCGTTTTCTTACATCAGGATCAGTGGATGACGGAAAGTCAACACTAATCGGACGCCTTCTTTATGATAGTAAATTGATCTTCGAAGATCAGCTTAGCAAACTTCGCAAAGACAGTGAAAAGAGCGGAAACAAAGGAGACGAGGAAATTGATTACTCTCTTCTTCTTGACGGACTAAAAGCTGAGCGTGAGCAGGGAATTACAATTGACGTTGCTTACCGCTACTTCTCGACACCAGCTCGTAAATTCATCATCGCCGATACTCCGGGTCACGAGCAATACACTCGTAACATGGCGACAGGTGCTTCAACATGTGATCTTGCGATCATTCTGATTGATGCCCGTAAAGGTGTGATTACACAAACGAAACGTCATGCGTTTATCAACTCACTGCTTGGAATCAAGCACGTTGTAGTTGCTGTAAACAAAATGGACCTTGTTGATTTCGATCAGGAAGTATTCGAAAACATCCGTAAGGAATTCGAAGACTTCAGTGCGACTCTGAACCTTAAGAACAAATACTATATTCCGTTATCTGCTCTTAAAGGTGATAATGTTGTTGATCGCTCTGACAAAACAGACTGGTACAAAGGAGAAACGCTTCTTGGTCTTCTTGAAACAGTAAACATTGCCAATGACAAAAACCTTAGCGATTTCCGTTTCCCGGTTCAGTACGTTAATCGTCCGAACCTTGACTTCCGCGGATTTTCAGGAAGTATTGTTTCTGGTGTTGTCAAAGTTGGAGATTCAATCAAATCCCTTCCTTCAATGAAGGAATCTAAGATCAAGAATATCGTTACATATGACGGTAACCTTGAAGAAGCATTTGCTCCAATGGCCGTGACACTTGAGCTTGAAGATGAGATCGATATATCAAGCGGAGAGATGATTGTTCATGCTAACAACATTCCTAAAGTTTCGAATAACTTCGAATCTTCAATTGTTTGGATGCACGAACAGGAACTTCGCCAAGGTAAAACATACCTTATCCGCCATGCTGGGAAAACGACTAAAGCGCGTATTGATTCGATTAAATACTCGATCGACGTAAATACACTTGAGAAACACGAAACAGAAGAGCTTCGTCTGAACGAGATTGGTAAAGTTGTCGTTTCAACAACACAACCTCTTTTCTTTGACTCATATAATGACAACAAAGAAACTGGTTCATACGTTCTGATTGATCCTATTTCGAACACAACGGTTGCCGCCGGAATGATCATCGATACTGTTTCAGCTGAGGAACTTAACGCTGAGTGCACACTTGAACAGCATATTGACCGTCGCGAATTCCAATGGGAAACTGGTTTCATTTCAGCTAAAGACAGAGCTGCACGAAACCACCACAAAGGAAAAGCGGTGATTGTAACAGGTGTTAAAGGAGCAGGAAAGCGCGAGATCGCGAAGAAGCTTGAGAAAAAGCTGTTTGACCTGAGCCTAAGAACATACTACTTGGGTGCGGCAAACATCAAAGGTGGTCTTGATTCTGATATCGGAGACAACTTTATTGACCGTGACGAACACGTTCGCCGTCTTGGGGAATTGACACGTATCATGACTGATGCGGGTCTGATCTTCATCACGACTTTCGACAGCGCAGATGACTACGATCTAAACCAGCTTAAACAGCTTAATTCACCAAACGAGCTAATCGTGATTAACGTTGGTGAAACATTGTACAAAGACAATGAAGCTGATCTTAGCCTTGCGGCACTTGCCGACGCTGATCAAGCGGTTGCAGACATTCTGAAACTTCTATCTGTTCAACAGATTATTCCGGAATACTGCATCTAGAACAGAATAAAAAAGAAATACTGGAGTACCGAATAGTGAATTAGAATTCATTTTTTCGGTACTCCATTTGGCATATAAAGAGATTAGTAGTAATTCAATGCCACTGAATTAAGAGACCGCTTCTTTGGATTGCGGTTCTCCGAACCGCTTTAAAAGCTGTGCGGAGCACAGCACTCCATATGATAAAGCAGAAAGCATGGTGATGGGAGAAATCTAACCAGTGTTCTTAACTCAACGGCATTAAGTAGTAATTAAACAATGATAATACTCGAGGAAATGTATCATGACTACAGACAAAGCAGCATTAAAAGCACAACTTGATGCACAGTATAAAGAGCTTCAAGATATTACAAAGCAGTACCAGAACGGAGAAGCAAAAGCCACTGATGTAAAACACAGCAGCGCACTTCTTGGAATCTACAAAGAACGCAACGAAACGTTCATGCTTCGCGTACGAAGAAATGGTGGTAACTGCTCCGTTCAGGACATCCGCAGTATCGCAGATGTAATGGATCTGACAGGAATCGACCACGGTCACCTTTCAACTCGCCAGAACATCCAGCTACACGGAGTTCCACTAGACAACATCTACCTTGGTCTGAGCGAACTTTACAAACGCGACATCCACACTCGTGGTGGTGGTGGAAATACATTCCGTTGCGTCAGTAACTCAACACTTACTGGAGTTTCTACAACTGAAGTATTCGACACAGAACCATATGTAAACGCTATCTGGAACTGCGTATACTTCTACGAAAAAGCATACCAGTTCGGACGCAAATTCAAACTTGGATTCACTTCAGAGCCAAATGATGATTCTGATGCAGGTATCCAGGACATCGGATTTGTACCTCAAATCGTTGATGGAAAAAAAGGTTTCAAAGTGTACGCCGGCGGAGGAATGGGTCGCGGCGGAGCTACAGGTATAACTCTATTTAACTTCCTTCCTGCAGAGAAATGTATCCAGGTTGCTATTGCCGGAATCGATATGTTCCACGAACACGGCGACCGTAAAGTACGTGCCAAAGCGCGTTTCCGTTTCATCCTTGAAAGACTTGGTGAAGAGCAATTCAAAGAGCTGTTCATGGAGTTCTACAACAACGCTGAAGTTGCTGAAGAATACCTGAAGTTCGAAGAGATCGACCATGCGGTAAATGTTGCAAACCTTAAAACATTTGACGTTGAAGCTCCACAGACTGAAGAATACAAAAACTGGCTTACACGTG
>JAUVCU010000155.1 GCA_030590715.1 Lentisphaeria bacterium | reverse complement strand
AGCCAATGAAGAATATCTCTTTAATATCGAAGATGATATTAACGAAACTAACAACCTGGCTGAGGCCTACCCGGAGCGATTGTCTGAAATGCGTAAGAAGTTTGCCCGCTGGGAAGCCACAGTGCCGCCTCCGGCATTTGACTCAGGTTGGAGAGAAAGGGTGGCAAGACAGAAGAAATAGAAAAAACCGAAAAAGCACTAATCGCAAGTAGCTTTGATAAAGTGGACATAATGACCTGAAAATCTTGTTGGCCGCTAATGCATGAATATAATAATTTGTGCATTAGTGGCTTTTTTTTTCTTTTCAATCGAAATGTATTAGTCGATCTATGAGCTCTGAAAGATATCTAATGCAGTTGATCCTGGCATTAAATGGCTCGATAGGATTACAGCTTGGGAGAGTTGGGGGAGGCGTTAATGATAATAGCTACGCTGATGGATGGTGAAGCCTGAGTTCGCCTCTCTTTAAATCGGAGGGTCAATGTGCTCATTCTCGAAGGTGATAACGGAGTGTGGCTCTGCCGTGGCATCTTTTTTCTGGCAATGAGCCGCATAAGGAGTTATTTTTTTTGATCTTGCTATTGAGACTTGGTATTTGATGCTATTATATGCAATCTTTATACAACTACTGAAAGGTCATTTTTGATGTCTGATAATTCTGATAATTCTGATAATTCTGATAAATATGTAACAAGATTAACACTTTTAGCGCGAGCAAAGAATCCTGAGGATCATCAGGCCTGGGAAGAATTTGTGTCTTTCTATCAGCGCTTTATCTACCATATTCTGCATAAGATGAGCATTGATTTGAATGATTTTGATGATCTGGTTCAGGTCGTGCTACTCCGATTGTGGGAAGGTCTTGCGTCGTATGACAAGCAGGACTGTAAATTCCGTTCATGGCTCAGCTGTGTTACCCGTAATACAGTCCTTAATTACCTTGATAAGCAGCAGCGGCAGCAGAATCGGCAGGTTCAAATGGGAGATTGCCAGGAGATGCACATTTTCCTGAATGGTCTTTCTGATACAGAACTTGATAAGATGATTGAGCATGAGTGGCGAGCATACATTAGTACTTTGGCACTCGAAAAGCTTAAAAAGTTGTTTTCCGGCGTGGCAATTGATGCATTTCTTCTCAGTCAAGCCGAGGTGAGCACCGAAGACATTGCTGAAAAGTTAGGGATAAAAAAAGCTTCGGTGTATGTGTTGACATCACGTGTCCGTTCCAAATTCGTTGATGAGATGCGTCGGCTTGTTAGAGAACTCGAGCTTTAGACTTTTTATTACCCACAGTTAAAATCTTTTTTAGTTTTTATATATTCGCGCGATCTGTGTTAAACTGTTTTTAAGGGTTTGGGCTTAGTAAGTAAGTTTCCGCGGTTTAAACGTTTTGGAGTTTAAGGTAAATGATCAGGGTGTAGTTATGAGCGATGATGATGATATTACAATCTTTTACGGACTTGAAGATCTTTATGATGAAATTGAAGTCCCGAATTACTCTCAAAGCGTAAGCGAACGACCAATTTGTGATTCTCTAAAAAAAATAGAGACCAATTATGTCGATTATAAAGAGATTGCACGTGGAGGCATGAAGCGAATCTTTAAGGTTCTTGATACGAAACTTAATCGTCATGTTGCTCTTGCGAAACTTCACATAAATGCCCCCACTGCAACTCACGATTCATTTATACGTGAGGCTCGGCTTACCGCATTACTTGAACACCCTAATATTATTTCCATCTACGATATTGCTATTAGTGATGATGATACTCCTTTTTTTACTATGGAGCTTAAGGTAGGCGATAACCTCGGTTCTATAATTAAAAAATCAGTAAGGGGTATTGAACCGGCTCTGCAGGAATCTCTTCTCGAATCATTTATTAAGGTGTGTGATGCAGTATCCTTTGCTCACTCAAAAAATGTTCTTCATCTCGATTTAAAACCTGAGAATATTCAGCTTGGTGAGTTTGGTGAGGTTATAGTATGTGACTGGGGACTCGGAAAAGTTATTGGTGATGATGATGACTTTGAGTTTGACCAGATACTATTTAACCGGGATCTGCTGAACAATATAACTCTGGCTGATGAGATTAAAGGTACTCCTGGTTATATGTCTCCTGAGCAAGTGGTTGAGAACGGTGAAAAAACCAAGCAGACAGACATATATTCTCTCGGAGCGGTGTTGTATACGATACTGACGGGGCGAGCTGCATTTACAGGCGATGTTAGCAAGGTGCTGGATATGACTGCTACTGGAGTTATTACTGAGCCTATAAATGTTAGTGAAAAACGGGATGTTCCTGAAGGGTTAAATGCTGTGGTGATGAAAGCAATGTCACTTGCTCCCGAAGATCGCTACCAAACGGTTGAAGAACTTAAAAATGAGGTTCACTGTTACCTGAGTGGTCGGGCAACAGTTGCTGAACACGCAGGCCTAGCTAAAGAGGTGTTGCTGTTTTACAAACGGAATCTTCTCGTCTGTAATATAGTTTTGTATTTTGTGGTTACTTTGATTGTACTGGGCGGTGGCTTTGTGATAAAGCTTCAGCAGCAGAATGTTCGTTTGGCTGAGGAAAGGGATCGTGCAGATCTTAATCGCATGGAGGCCGAACTGGAAAAAACTCGCGTGAAATCAGCTATGGTTCGTATGAAAATTGAAATAGATTTAGTTGATTCTCTTCTGAAAAAGGGTAAAGAGCAAGTGCAGGAAATCTTCAGTTACACCGACCGCGAAGTATATATGGATCCCATTGGCGCTCTCAAAAAAGCGGAGGGACTCCTCCGGGAAATAACTCCGGATAAACCCCAATATGTCTGGTCGGTAATGCAGCTTGGTTATGTTCATTTTCTCCGGCAGGAGTTTTCAATGGCAAGTGAGTTCTTTAAATTAAGTCCTTCGAATGTTGAAGATTTATTTGCCTTATGTACCGAGTATAAGGAAAAGGTAGGGTCAAATGGTCTTTTGCCGATTGATGATATGGTTCGTATGGTTGGAAAGATGATTGGAGATAAGTATAGGCTTCCCGAGGCTCTTAAGATGATGAAATACGATAGGGAAATGCGCCCCTTGTCTGAGGATCATTCTAAACTGGTTATGCTATTATTAAAGTATATAAACCCTAAATGGAACGGGGGAACGTTAGCTTATAATCCTGAGACGTACTCTCTCTCAATCCGCGGATCCGGTTTTGTAAGAATTGAACTGGCATCAGATAAGTTCTACCAGCGAGGGCCATCTGCTGAAAAGCCAATTTCTTTTATTGATACTCTTCAGGTAAAACAATTAGATGTCAGTTATACAGACGTAACGTATATGTATCAGTTCATCGGGCATGGCATCGAGGAGCTTAAGATGATCGGGTGTCCACTTAATGAGCTTACTGTTCTTTGGAAAATGGATTCTCTTAAAAGATTAATAGTTGCTCCAGGCCAACTTAAAGACTGGCAAGTACAACAAGTGCCCGACCATGTGGCGATAATTGTTGAGAAGTAAACTGTCGCGTTGACTGCAGCGTTCTCGCTATGCTTCTGTTTACAATGCTACCTGCCTGCTCAGAGTTTATCGATTTCGTAGATCGTTTTTTTACACTTGTGTTAAGATTCTAACAGGAGGTTCTGTTTTTCTATCTCGAAGGGTTAATCTTTTGTTAAACATGGAGTGGAGAAGTAAATGAACAAAAAACATATTTTTCTTGGAATGGCAAGCGCTATCGCACTAAGTCATACAGGATTGACTTCAGCTGCAGAAGCGGCTGACCTACCAAATATTGTTGTAATATTAACTGATGATCAAGGGTATGCAGATGTTGGGTATCATGGTCGTCCTGATATTACGAGTCAGTTTCCTGAAAAAGCAGACCGACTTCAAGCATCATGGGATAAACTGAACAAAGAGATGATAAAGCCAGCATTCCGTGGACTTATGGTAAATGACAAAAAAACGAAAAAGAGTAAAAAATAATGAAACATAACATCATACTAACTGTTGCAGTGGCCATTCTCTCCGGCTTCGCGTTACAAATAGTGTTCGCTGTAGGTTCACCTGAAGTTATTGAGGCTTCTGCTGTTTTAGAAAAAGTAGGGTCAGAAGGTTATGCTCTTGTCTGGACTGATGAGTTTGAAAAAGACGGTAAACTTGACCCAAAGAACTGGGGGTATGAGTATGGATTTCTGCGAAATGCGGAGGAGCAACTGTATCAGGAGGAGAATGCTTTTTGTGAAGACGGCAAACTTATTATTGAAGCACGACGCGAACGTAAACCAAACCCTAACTATAAAAAGGGTAGTCCGAATTTGAAAGAACGTTTGCCGTTCGCCAATTATACATCTGCAAGTGTAATAACAAAGGGATTGCATAGTTGGCAATACGGTCGTTTTGAAGTTAAAGCTAAGGTTAAAGCAGAGAGTGGTCTTTGGCCTGCAATCTGGTTTCTTGGTGTTGAGGGTAGGTGGCCCTCTAACGGAGAAATAGACCTGATGGAGTACTATAAAGGTGATATACATGCTAATGCGTGTTGGGCTTCTAACCAGTTGAATAAGCCTCGGTGGGACTCTTCAAAAACTCCTATAACGTCATTTGGTCGGAATAATTGGGATGACGAATTTCATATCTGGCGTATGGATTGGGATGAAACAAGTATTAAGCTATATGTTGATAACCAATTACTTAACACTATAGAGCTCAAGAAAACGATCAATGAATCGGGAAATGGGCCTAAAAACCCATTTAAACAGCCTGCTTACTTATTGTTGAACCTTGCCGTTGGCGGCATAAATGGTGGGGATCCAAAAGATACGGCATTCCCATCACGCTACGAGATTGATTACGTAAGAGTTTATCAGAAGTAATATTCTGCATACAATGGGGCACTTGTTGCCCTATTGTGCTTATCACTCTTTCTGAATTAACTGTAACAGAAGGGGCTCATCCATCTACAGTATTCAGTGCTCAGTATTCAGCTCTCTTTCTCTCTCT
>JAUVCU010000280.1 GCA_030590715.1 Lentisphaeria bacterium | reverse complement strand
CTTACCGGTCGTATCTCACTGCGTATTGATACTATAAATACGGATGTATCTTACCGGCAGAGGCAGGTTGTAAAGAGAAATTTTGACCTTGCCAGTTACGAGAACTATCTTTGGGAGCATTTTGCCGCCATGGAGACTGCTATGTCAAGTATTCAGAGTGGCGGTGCATTTCTGATGCAGCAGCTTGGCATGAGTAGCTAGTCTCAGACTGTCTGAAATTCTTCGAGTAGGAGATCAAGTTGATCTTGTGTCATTTTATTTTGGGTTATCAGGATCTCTCCGATCATTTGTTTCTCATTCACCTGGAGATCGACCAGCTTGTCAATTTCATCTTGATCCAGATACCCGAGAAGTAGTGCTATGCTTTCAAAACGTTCATCAATACTCGATTGAACATTCAGTATTTCCAACAGCTGTTCAGGTGTGAGGATTTTGTTCTTTACAGCTATTTCCCCTAACTGCATAATACTTCGTGTCCCCTGTATGTGAAGCACTTCAACCAGCGCGTTCGCGTCGATTACATTCTTTTTTATCAGAAACTCTCCAAAGCGTTTTGATGGCATCTTTTTTCTCCAATAGGTTTCAATACCTGCATAAATGATAATTTGTTTTTGGACAATATGCAATTTTATGGATAATCGTTTGAACTTAAATAGTAATTTGGTGATGTAGGATCCTTTCATTGGTTCAAAAAAAATGAAGACAGTTCAAAAAGCTAAGTTTTGGTCTATATTGTCGGACAAGAAAAATATGTGGTCTTATTGCGAACTATAGACTTCTAATACAGCAACAAGAAGAATTGATTATTATGAAATATGACAGTGTAATAATAGGTGGTGGTCTTTCCGGACTTGCCGCAGGAATAAGGCTTGCCCACTTCGGACAGAAAGTCTGTATCTTTGAAAAACATACTAGGATTGGAGGTTTGAATTCGTACTACCAGCGAAAGGGATTCAATCTCGAATCTGGACTGCACGCCATGACAAACTTCGCTCCGAAAACCGGAGCGAAAGCATTGCCGTTATCCAAGCTTTTAAGGCAGTTGAGAATTCCGTATGATACTTTGAAACTGCGTGAGCAAAACTATTCTCAAATCAGATTCCCAAGCAAGACATTACGGTTTTCCAACGATTTTTCAGAATTTGAAGCTTCTGTGGCTGATAAATTCCCGAAACAGGCTGATAACTTTATCAGATTTAACGAGTACATCCGAGGATATAATGAAGTCAGCCTGACCGATAAATATGTTTCTGCAAAAGAGGTTATGGCGAGCTTTCTCGATGATGAACAACTTTGCGATATGATTCTCTGTCCGCTTATGTATTACGGAAGTGCAGTTGAAGACGATATGGACTTTTCTCAGTTCGTTATTATGTATAAGAGTATCTTTTTCGAAGGCTTCTGCCGTCCGGTCGGAAATGGTATCCTGGAGATTCTTGATACGCTGGAAGAGCGCTATACCGAGTCAGGAGGAGAATTGAGGCTTGGCTGTGGAATTGCCGGTGTTGTAAGCAAAGATGGAAAAGCGGTCGAGCTGATAACTACAAAAGGTGAAACGATTCAGGCGAATAGAATTCTTTCATCGGCTGGTAATATTGAAACATTAAATCTTTGTGATACTAAACCAGCCGGATTTGAAAGTCTTCCCACTGGTGAGCTAGGCTATCTTGAGACGCTGGCGATTGGTGGGGACTACCTTGATCAGTTCGGCAATGATCAGACAATCACATTCTTTTCTGAAACTGATAAATTCCGCTATAAGAAACCAAAAGGTCCGTACGACCTTACCAGCGGTGTGATTTGCTTCCCGCACAATTTCCAGTTTGAGGTTGGTGATACTCCTGTTGATAAAACGATTCGAATTACCGCACTTGCAAATTACGAGCACTGGATCGGTAAAGAAAAGAGTGAATACAAGGAGTTGAAAGCTAAGGCTACGACTGAAGTGTTTAAGCTTGCTGAAAAGTTGACTGGTATTCAGAAAATTGAAAAGAATGCTCAGCTTATCGATACGATAACGCCAAAGACAATATTGAATTACACTGGTCACATTCACGGGTCGATCTACGGCTCTCCGCATAAAGTTAAGGACGGGAAAACTCATCTTGATAACTTGTTCATATGTGGGACCGATCAGGGATTTTTGGGAATTACCGGAGCAATGCTCAGTGGTATTTCCATGGCTAATCTACATCTGTTAAGATAATCTATTACGTGTTATGCAATTTTGCGTAACACGTAATATAAGCATAAAAAAAGCTCTGTATTCGGTTTGCCGAAAACAGAGCTTGTGTGGTCTAAAAAGAAACTATCTTCTAACGCCTGCCAATTTCAGACCAGGTCCTGCAATCTTTGTGCTTGTCGTGATTGTGCTCATGTCAATCATTGGTTTTTTTACAGCAACCACTTTGTTTGGATCTGGAATCGATAATGGTTTTTTACAGTGCGGGCACTGAATTCGAGCCCCGATAAACTCAGCTGAAGCTCTCAGTTTGTTGTTGCAATGTATGCATTGAAATTTAAATGTACCTTCTTGCATGATATTCCCCTCCAGAGAGAGTTTATTTACTGTATTTAACTAACTTATAAAAATAATTAATACTACGATATTTCAGTATAGCAATGGGTTTGTATCGCTTTTTCTACTATTTTCTACCAAATCTTTTTTCTAGTTCTTTTATGCCGATATTAATAATGGTGGGGCGTCCATGAGGACATGAAAATGGAAGATCGCATTCTGCCATTTGTTTCATTAGACTTTTGGCTTCGCCCATTGTCAGTTTATCATGTGCTTTTACAGCCGCTTTGCAGGCTGCCATCGCTATAGCATCGTAATTTACCTTTCTTGTAATTTCGCCATTTTCAGCAAAACTCGTAAGAAGATCCCTTAGAAAACCACCCGCATTGTTTTGTAAAACTCCAGCAGGAATAGAATTCAGCATGATTGTGTTTTCACTGAAGACCTGTATATCGAAACCAACTGCTTCAAAAATGTGAACGTTCTTTTCGATAAACAGAGTTTCAATTCTGGAAAGTTCGATCGTGATCGGTATCAAAAGCCCTTGTGTTCCTTCGATCCCTTCTTCTTTAGCTTTAAGAATCCTTTCAAATAAAACACGTTCATGTGCAGCATGCTGGTCTACAACAATAAGCCCCCTTTCAGAGCTGGCCAGTATATAGGTTTCGTCAATAACACCGATGATAAGCATTGGTCCACTACCGGGCAGGTGTAAACCATCTGGAGCTTCTACCGTTTTAGTCTCTTTATTTGCAGGGATTCCGCTCCCTATCGGTTTGGAAATTCCTAGTCCGGGAGCAGTCGCTTCTGCTTCAAGCAGCCCTTGTAGGTTCGATATCGGTTGTTTTACAAACTCTTCGTCGTTTGTTATAGGCCGTAGTCTATGTCTATTGAAACTTGGAACAGC
>JAUVCU010000094.1 GCA_030590715.1 Lentisphaeria bacterium | reverse complement strand
AGGAGATGGATTGTAAACTTTAAGAGGAACCGGAGTTGTTGAAAGATATGGATCTATCTCCTGCTTAGCCATATAAAGTAGACCGCCTACTACAGCGACGAAAAGAGCTATTGCTATCAGAACAGCGAGACAGCCGCATGTGAAACAGCCGCATCCGCCTTTTTTCTTTTTGTCATCAACCACTTCCTGTTCTGGCGGCGCAAACACTTCTTCATGTTCTTTTGGCTTTTTACCATCTTCGACATTTCTATTTGCCTCATTTCCAAAAACGCCAAGCATTTCCTTACATGATTCACAGTAAATTGCGGTTTCCTTGTTTTCGACTCCACACTTTGGGCATGTTTTTGCCATAGTATATATCCTCCCTAATATATTAACGTATTTTGTGCTTTGGTTTAATTGATATTATATAACATTGTTAATCTCTTTTGTCCATTGACCAATGATCCCCTGCTCCATAATAGTCAATAGTATTGTCATTTATCGTGATAAACTTGCCATCTTTAGTATAGTCGGGCTGCAGAGCCACCTTACCGCCGCCTTCAGGAAGGTCAATGGCAAAATGCGGTACGGCAATAGAGCCCAGCGATTTTCTGAAGCTTTTGATTATATCAAGCCCTTTGTTAATGCCTGTTGCAAAGTGAGTTACGCCTCTGACCGGGTCGACGTGAAAAAGGTAGTGAGGTTTTATCCTGTTTTTGACCAGAGCCCTGAACAGCTCCTCCAATACTTTCTCATCGTCATTAACCCCTTTCAAAAGCACAGCTTGATTTAATATCGGGATTCCTGATCGTGTTACGGCTCTGCAGGCATCCAGTGATTGCTGTGTCAGTTCATTCGGGTGATTAAAATGCGTGACCAGCCAGACTTGCGGGTATGCACTTAAAATTTCGATAAGCTCAGGCTCAAGCCGCATCGGCATTGTCACCGGGATTCTGGTCGCAATCCGTATTACGTCTATTGATTCGACCGCAGACAGCTTTTCCAGAATAGAGTTAAGCCTTTTGTTGCCAAGCATTAAAGGGTCACCACCGGAAATAAGAATTTCACTAACTTGAGGATTACCTTTTAGATATGAGCAGATTTGATCCACTTCTTCTTCGGAAATATCCGACCATTTATTGCCGTTTTTCCATTTTCTTTTTCTAAAACAGAATCTGCAAAGCATTGGGCATCTGTTGGTTGTAAGCATTACAACCCGGTCATCATAGCGGTGGATCAGACGTGGAACAGCCATTTGTTCTTCTTCGGAAAGTGGATCGTTCTCCGCCGATTGATCAAGTAGCTCCTGAGTACTCGGCATTGATATTTTCCAAATAGGATCGTTGAACGGGTCTTTTTTATCTATAAGGTTTAGATAGTAAGGTGATACAATTACCGGATACTCTTTTTCAACTTCCAGTAAGTCGTGCGGAAGCTCTATGCCTAAATAAACAGCCGCTTCTTTCACTGATTTTATTGAGTGTTTTACCTGGTATCTCCAGTCATTTTTATCTGTAAACTGCATGGGAATGGTGTCTTTTTATTTTCAATAAACTATAGAGAGTGAAATCTTCAATAGTATTTTATACTTATTTTATGAGCAACGTATTACTAAAATCGATATAGTCGAGTCTGATAAAGTAAACAGATCAGACCTTCTTATTTCCGGTATCCACAGTATACCATTTTCAGAAGTGATCAGTGGATAATCATTCTTTTGCGAAGCCGGGATCTTTTTATCTGAAAACAGTTTTTTCAGTTTAACTGCCGAGTTTCGCCCGAATGGAATCATTGAGTCGCCTGGCTTCCTGTTTCTGATAGTAAGGCTTTCCGGGATTTCCAAAGCATCAAAACAGGCCGCATTTTTGAGGTCATCCGGAAGTTTAGATGTTATTTCCGCTGTTAACGTTTTGTCACCCCAGGTTATCATTTCTTTTTCTTTCCAATTCCATAAAATAGCTGACTTTTCAAGAGACTCAGTGTCGGCCAGACTTATTTGGCCTCGGCAGATCTGCAGGTTAATCTCGTTACTCAATGGAATCTGTTTTGCCTCACCGCTAACGGAGTCATTTCCAAAAGCTGAATTCAGGCGGTTGATCAGTCTTCGATTGGGAAGGAATTCAAATCCAAGCAACTCATGCAGCCACAGACGTAAAATTCTGATAAAGAGAGCAGGGGGCTGCCGCCTAAAAAAATCACATGGTACGGATTTTTTACCGCTTATTTCTTCAAATCTTTTTTGAGCTTCCGATTCCAGAAAGTCAGCATCATCCTGTAAAGCCGATAAAGAATGAGACATTCCTTTTTGAGAGTAGGGGAGTTCTGCGTAAAGTTGAGGTAACAATTCGTTTCTGATAAAGTTTCTTTTGTAGATAGTTTCGTCATTGGAAGAGTCATGGCGCCAGTCTTCAATTTTCTTTTCGCTTAAATATTCGACGATGTCACTTTTTGAAAAATTCAGTAAAGGTCTAATATATGTGATGGTACCAATAGTCTGGATCTCCCGCATTGATGAAAGGCCCGTCGAATTTGAACCGCGGCTAAGTCTCAGAATAAGGTTTTCGATCCTGTCATCGGCATGATGACCCAGCGCTACAAAAGCATTATTACCGGCTATTTGCTGCCAGTGTTTGTTTCTTAGCCTTCGTGCTGCTGCTTCAGTCCCCTCCCCGGGAAGTTTACTACCTTCTATATCAAGGCTTATTTCCTGAAAATCAACATTATATTTTTGACAGAAATCACGGCTCCACGCTGCATCTTGAAGGCTTTCTTCTCCTCGTAGATTGTGCTGAAAGTGAACCGCTTTAAGGGAGTAATTGTAGTTATTCTGTTCTTCTAATAGTAAAAGCAATAGAGCGGTACTGTCAGCTCCGCCACTGAAACCAACGTAAATAGTCTGCCCTTTGGTCTTTTCTAATAATTGTCTAAAATGAGTCTGATTCATATTCCCTTCTAATACACAAACGAAGCTTTTACTTTAAGGTCAAGCTTTCGCCTCCCTATCGTAACAACAGCTTTGCCATTAACCACATCTTCCAAGACTGCACTTTTCACGATTGTCTGCCCCACTTGAAACACGTCTCCGTTAATGATCGCACACTTATTTTTCCCCGATTCCATTATGGCATTCACAACATATTTGCGTGGGATACGAATCACTCTTTTAGATTTCTTTTCTACAATTTTTTCTACAACGTCATCTTTTGAATCGGTAGTATTTGCAACCTTTTTTGTTTTAAGATACTTTTTAAAGTCCTCAAGTACCTGATTTCGGTTACCTTGAAATAATACTTTACCGTTTTTGTTAACTGCAACAAGATGTGGTATACCCCGGCTAGGGTAGGCTTTTCCCAGTTGTTTTGCAGCGCTTCCTTTAAAGCTTACTGCATTCCAAGGCATTTGCCGCATATACCCATACATCGAGTCTTCATCTTTGTCTTTACTTACAAAAATAACATCAAACTTTGTTCCACCACCATTCTTTTTATAGTATTTGGCAAGTAGAGGAGTAAATGCACGGCAGGGTGGGCACCAGTGAGCTGAAAAGTAAATAAGATATTGGTCAAATTCTTTGGGCTTTACACTTTTCCCTCTTTTATCTACGGTGTGATTATAGGTCGTTTTATAAACTGAGTTTCTGAGCTTACCTGCTTGGCAGGTTTTCACATTAAAAAATAATATAGAACAAAAGGTAATCAGTGAAACTTTAATAAATGAATGGTTCATTATACTAAATCCTTATTTTTGACGCTCTGGTTTATTGTGAATGGACAATTCTACTTAAGCTTTATTTTATGATATTTAAATTGCCGTAAGCCGTTATTTTTTTATTAACCTGAAATTATTTTAGTAGAGCTAAAAAAAGAGATATCTCAGTTAGAAATATCTCTTTAGTATGGTCTATATTTTTTGGACAAAGACTTAGTTTAGCTGAGGAATTTTAATTCTTTCGCCGACTTTCAGGCTGGATACTGTTGGGATTTTATCCAGGTTAGCCTGGAATATCCTTTTATAGTACTTAGAACTTCCGTACACTTTCTGCGATATTTTTGACAGTGAATCGCCCGATTTTATCACGTATGTACCTGGAATATCTCTGTTTTTATTGCTTTTACGGGCTGTACTTTGCGCCCTTTTGACCGGTTTGTCGTTTCTTGATTCTAAAATGATGCTCCCGATCTCAAGCTGTTTTTTCATGCCGTTTAGCTTTTTCTCGTAAGCTGTTTTTATCTGCGAAATTTCTTCTTTATTTTTTGCTAAAAGTTTTGTTTTTGCATCAAGCGATCTTTTTAGAAGGGTATTCTGTCGGTAAAGCTTTTTGGAAGCATTGTAGTACTTAAGATATTTTTCATTGAGTTTTGTATTTTGTTCTACCACAAACCCTATATCACCTTCTTTGGCGTACTGCTCTTCCAGAGATTTGTAATATTTTTCCTCGGCATTTTTCATGAACTTTAAAATGATAGTGTTTTCTGTGGAGTTTGGAGCCAGTTCCAACTGCATCTGGTAGTGGTAAATCGCCTGCAGCGGTAAATTCATGTGATCGTAGTACAAATCAGCAAGGTACTTATGGGTTTTGAGAGATTCCGGATTAATGAGTAAATACTCTTTGAAAGCATCCAGTGCTGGTTCAAACCGCTCACGGTCATAAAACTTCTTAGCCCTTATGAATTTAGGGTTAGCGGTGTCTACTTTTTTTCCGCCGCAGCCGCTAAGCAGCAGGATAGAAAACACAGCCATTATTAGATATGTGAATTTTTTATACATGAGGATTCCTCTATATTTAGTGTAAAGATAATTTCATATATATATCACATATCGCGTTAGTGTAAAACACGAACGAAGAGTGATAGTGTATGATTCAAAGATCAAAATAAGTATTGAATTATATAATGACCGAAAAGGAAAAGATATGTTAGACCTAAAACTAGACCGCCCGCTGATATTTTACGATTTGGAAACGACTGGAACGAACAAGCTAACGGATAGAATAGTAGAGATATCAGTAATAAAGGTTATGCCTGATGGTCGCCAAATTCCTAATACCCGGAAAGTAAACCCAGAGATGCCTATTCCTCTCGAAGCATCTGAGATTCACGGCATTTATGATGATGATGTTAAAGATGAACCTACTTTTAAAGAGATCGCAGATAAAGTGTTTAATTTCTTTGAAGGGTGTGATCTTGCCGGATTTAATATTGTCGGTTTTGATAACGATGTTCTTACCAACGAATTTAAGCGCGTTGGAATCGAGTTTACGGCTAAAGGGCGCAAGGTTCTTGATTCATTTAAGATTTTCCAGAAGATGGAGCCGAGAAGCCTGACAGCCGCTTATAAATACTATTGCGGTAAAGAGTTGGTTAACGCGCACAGTGCCGCTGCGGATACGCAGGCGACTCTTGAGGTGTTTGTCGGTCAGATGAAAATGTACAATGATGAACAACTGTCGCATGAGGTGGATGCTCTTCACGAGTTCTGCAATGCTGTTGATCCTACTTGGGTTGATTCGACAGGAAAATTTAAATGGAGTGGTGGAGAAGTTGTAGTCAACTTTGGAAAGAACCGTGGAACGCTTCTTAAAACTGTTGCAATTGAAAATCCAGGCTTCCTGAAATGGATGGTCAAGCAGGATTTTGAAGAAGATGCAAAAGCTGTCGCTTCAGATGCTCTTGCGGGAACCTTCCCTCAGAAGTAAATCAATAAGGGCTGCGGATAAAGCAGCCCAATTTTTTATCAAAGGGTTAATCCGGAGAGCCTTACTATTTTTAAATCATTAAAACAATCATTATTTACTGCGGCTTTTTCGGTGATGGTTTGTTGTAATCAGACATCAGCTGAACCTGAATTAAAATGATAAGTTCGGTACGTCATGATTTTGGTGAATTTCAGTCGGGCTTTGAGCAGCAGTTTACTTTCACGTTTGAAAATGCGGGTGATGAACCTCTTAAAATATTGAAGGTGAGAAAAAACTGCGGCTGTGCTGTTCTTGATTTAAGTTCGGACGTTATTCTGCCAGGTAAAAAAGGTGAGCTCACGGTTTCTATTCTACCAAATTCTCTCGAAGGGCCTTTTACAAAATTCGTTTTTGTCGAAACGAATGACAATAAAAATCCTTTTCGAAGGCTGAGCATTTCCGGTAATGCCGTTCCGCTGTTTACTGTTTTGCCTAGAAAATATATTTACGCTGAAAGACTGAAGTTGAATGAGATTAGAGAGCATACTTTTACACTTGAGAAGTCAGATAAAGAAGTGCGATTTGCAGAGCCGGTTGTTTCATGTAACTATCTGGTAGAAACAAACCTTTCTGTAATAGACGATACAACGTCCAGATTGACGGTGAAAATCCTTCCGGTGAAAGCAATTGGAGACC
>JAUVCU010000284.1 GCA_030590715.1 Lentisphaeria bacterium | reverse complement strand
GAATTGTTGAACGTGCTTAGGAGCGGATCCTCCAGCACCCGTTTCGAAAAGTCCTCCACCTTTCATAAGTGGAACGATAGAAAGCATTTTTGCGCTCGTTCCAACTTCAAGAATCGGGAAAAGGTCAGTAAGGTAATCGCGTAGAACGTTTCCGGTAACAGAGATCGTATCTTTACTTTTTTTGATTCTTTCAAGAGAAAATTTAGTTGCCTCAATCGGAGACATAACAACAATTTTCAGACCGTCAGTATCGTGGTTTGGCAGGTATTTCTCAACTTTAGCAACAAGCTGGCGGTCGTGTGCACGATTTTCGTCAAGCCAGAAAACTGCAGGATTTCCAGTTGCGCGAGCGCGTGTTACAGCAAGTTTGATCCAATCTTGAATTGGCTCATCTTTTACCTGACACATTCTGAAAATATCACCCTCTTCAACGTTTTGCTCAAGAAGAACATTTCCATCAGCATCAACAGCGCGAACTACACCATTTCCAGCCATTTCGAATGTTTTGTCATGTGAACCATACTCTTCTGCTTTCTGAGCCATAAGCCCAACGTTTGAAACGCTTCCCATTGTGCACGGATCAAATGCTCCGTTTTCTTTACAGAAATCAATTGTTTCCTGGTAAACACCAGCGTATGAACGATCCGGAATTATATATTTTGTATCTTTTGCATTACCATCTGGTCCCCACATTTTACCGGAATTACGAATTGCTGCAGGCATTGAAGCATCAATAATAATATCACTTGGAACGTGAAGGTTTGTAATTCCTTTATCGGAATTAACCATCGCAAGTTCAGGACGAGCCTTATAACAAGCTTCAATATCTGCTTCTATCTCGTTCTGCTTGTCTTCCGAAAGCGTTGCCGTTTTTGCGTAAAGATCACCAAGACCATTATTTGGATTAACTCCAAGAGCTTTGAATGTATCAGCGTGTTTAGCAAAAACGTCTTTGAAGAAAACAGAAACAGCGTGTCCGAAAATGATCGGGTCAGAAACTTTCATCATAGTCGCTTTAAGATGAACAGAACAAAGAATATCCTGCGCCTTTGCATCTGCAATTTCGCGTTCAAAAAGCTCACACAGTGATTTTTTGCTCAATACAGCTGCATCAAGAACTTCACCAGCAAGAAGAGGAAGTGTTTCTTTAAGAACACTAACCGTTCCATCTTCAGCAACAAATTCAATTTTTGAATCAATTGCTTTCTCGATAGTTACAGATTTTTCAGTTGCATAGAAATCGCCTTCAGTCATGCTTGCAACGTGAGATTTAGAATCGGCAGCCCAAGCACCCATTGAGTGAGGATTGTTTTGTGCGTATTTCTTAACAGATCCCGGAGCTCGTCGGTCCGAGTTACCTTCGCGAAGTACAGGGTTTACCGCACTTCCAAGAATTTTTGCATAACGTGTGCTGATAGATTTCTCTTCATCTGTCTTTGGCTCTTCCGGGAAATTAGGAAGATCATATCCATCAGCCTGTAGCTCATTGATTGTAGAAACAAGCTGTGGAATCGAAGCACTGATATTAGGTAGTTTGATAATGTTTGCTTCAGGAGTCAGTGTCATTGCACCAAGTTCAGCAAGTGCATCGCTTTGCTTTTGGTCGTCTGTCAGGTTTTCCGGGAAAGCCGCAATTACGCGACCGGCAAGTGAGATATCTCTTGTTTCAATGTTGATATCTGCCGCATCTGCAAACTTTTGAATAATTGGAAGTAGAGAGCACGTAGCAAGAGCTGGTGCTTCATCTGTGAGCGTGTAGATTATTTTTGACGTTTGTGAAGTCATTTTTTCCTCGTTTTTATTCTTTAGATATATTATGAATTATTTACATTATATAATATTACAGAAATTATGAGTCGAAAGTTTTGTCGAACTCATAATTTATTTCTTCTTAAAAAAGTCGTTAAATATATAACATATACCCTGTTTTACCATATATAACGTGCCTGCATTATAATGAAATCTTCAGACCCCTTTTGAAGGTTTCGGGTTTATAAAATATTAACCGATACTATGTTTTTGGGTAAATAAAAAATATAACAAGATACAGGAGTTTTTGATGCCGATTTTTGACTATAAATGCAACGGTTGTGAAAATGAATTTGAGATGTTGGTTCGCAGCTCTGAGGCAGTCGTGCAATGTGAAAAGTGCGGAAGTGAAAATGTTGAAAGAAAGATCTCCGCATTTTCAGTAGGGCAGATCTCAAACGGGTGTGCCGTTCAGGGTGACTGTCATTCCGGACACAAATGTGGTGGTCATTGCAGTCACTAATCTGTTTTTCGTAAATAGTCATATTCCAGTGGCATTACACGAGTATAAAAAATGATATTGCTATTGAAATGGTGCAGTATAGTAGTAGCTTGTGGTTGATTTAGTAGAATATTAAGAGGTTATGATAAAATGATTACAAGAGAAGCAGACTATGCAATGAGAGCAGTTGTCTACCTTTCGTCAAAGCAAGACGAGGCAGGGCATGTGTCAACTATCGATTTGTCAGAACAAATGGGAATTCCGTACCGTTTTCTTAGAAAGATAATTAAAACTCTTGTCGGATGCAAAATCGTTTTGAGTAAAAGAGGTAAAGGCGGAGGACTTTCATTGTCCAGACCTGCCGAAGAAATTTCTCTTTATGATGTTATGACGGCTGTAGATCCTCGCGGAGTGGCAATCAACTATTGCATGAAAGAAGGAAACATCTGCGGAAGAGAATGCAGTTGTAAGATGTTCACAGAGCTCACAGATTTGCAGCAATCCGTGGCGACACGTCTTAAGTCTGTCACTTTCGACAAACTGATCTAATCTCTAAAAGCGCAGGCTTTTTAAAATTCTGTTAAGATCTATTACTTGAAATTTTCAGCCTCTATCTTTTACGAGATAGAGGTTTTTTTTTGCCCTGGATTTTTATCAGAGCACAAAAAAAGGACTCCGGTGTGGAGTCCTTTTGGTAATGCTAATTGGATACCTATCCTACAGAAGCACCGCTGGTGATATCACCGTCAACTGTGATTAGTTGAAGATCTTTGCCGGCTTTTGCGGCAAGAAGCATTCCCTGTGATTTTACTCCACAGATCTTTGCTGGCTTAAGGTTTGCAACAACAACGATTGTTTTACCAACCATTTCTTCCGGAGTATAGAACTGTGCAATTCCAGCAACAATTTGTCGTTTCTTTTCACCAACTTCAATCTGAAGCTTCATCAGCTTATCGGTGTTTTCAACACGTTCAGCTTCAAGAACCTTTGCTGTTTTAAGTTCTGTATTGAAGAATTCATCAAAAGTAACAACATTTTTACCAGATGCATCTTCGTTCTTTGCAACTTTCTGCTGTTTCTCTTTTTTCTTCTTCGGTTTAACAACTTCTGTTTTCTCAATCAGAATGCGAGGGA
>JAUVCU010000148.1 GCA_030590715.1 Lentisphaeria bacterium | reverse complement strand
GAACAGGTTCAACTTGTCCATTTAGGCGTATATCGTCTTTAAGGCGTTCAAAATCAATTTCAGACATCATCGGGAAATAGTCTGCAGCGGGATGGGAAACAAATTCGATATCACTCATTATACATTTTACCTAATTTTAGGATCGGTCTGATCGGTCTGATCAGTCTGATCTCCTATAAACAAAAAAAAAGAGAAAGCACGAATACTTTCTCTTTTGAAGCACTAAGAAAAATTACTATAGAACAACAGTCGCAGTAGTAACTTTATCACCATCAACAAGAGCAACAGCTGAAGTTACAGGATGCTCGAAATCAGCATAAACACCACCGTCAATAACGTATTGAGCAGCTTCTTCTGCTGTAAGAGCATCGAAAGCAGTATCAACATTGTGCTCACATGGTACGTTTTTCTCGTATGTAGAAACGTAGTATGTTTTACCAGGCTCAAGGTCGAACTCGCGAACGATAAGAGCGTCGTGACGAACGATAGCAAGCCATCCTTTAGCTTCTGTACGGCTAACAACTGCTGTAACACGTGGTGTGTTGTAGTCGTCTTTCTCGTAGTCCATAGAAAGAGAACAGTAAGCTAAAGCATCGCGAACAGGCATTCCCATAGCGATTTTTTCCGTAATAGGGTCAGTTTGAGAACCGTTTGAGGCAATAACATAACCATCAGTAATACGAACACAGTTGTATGAGATGTATGGGTTTTTGCTTAGATCGTCTTCGAAACCAGGACGAGGCATAATAGCGATGTTGTCACCAATCTGGCGAGCTTCACGGTTTGGGAAAGAACGCGATGACACGCGGTACATTGCAGTTGCTTTTCCGTCTTTTGTCATTCCTATAGATACGATACGACCTAGGTACATAATTAATTCTCCATTATGATTTTGTTATTAGTTTTTGATAGTCGCGTAACAATAGTAAGAAATTGATTAAAAGCAATAATACATTATCGCTTTTTTAAGCAAATGAAGTAACCGTTTCAGCTTTTATAAACATGATGAAAACATGAGACCATCACAGGAAGTTGTAGCACGATAATTTAGACATCTTAATTCAGCCGATAAGCATTTATAGCTGAAACATTTTTTAGGATAAAAAAAGAGCTGCTTCGAATTGAAGCAGCTCTTTTAGTAACTACGTAACGTCTATCGGTTATTCATAGAAATTAGTCGATTCTGCCTCTCTAACTGGTCGAGTCAGTTCATTACTATTTATTTCTACCCGGAACCTTACATCACCTGATTTCTTAGCTCTCACGACGACTTTAAGAACAGCAACAGCCTGAGGAGCGATCCTGGCTATCGGTTCAAATGTCACAGTGTAGCCGTTCACTTTAGATTTAACGCTACCTTCCGACTTAACAAACTCCATGCTTTCCTCAAGTTTACACATAACCACAATACCTGTTGCAGCCAGCGATCCTTGATTCTCGACATTGATAATATATGTCTCCGTTTCCCCTACAGGAACAGGGTCGTTTATATCATCCATCTTAAGCAGAATCGCCGGTATACCCGCAACATTTGTCACAAGGGCTCTATCAACTGATTTTGCTCCGGTGGCTTGAGCTTTGATTGACGTATGAACAACCATGATCTTTTCTGCAATAATTCTTGAAGTGATAGATTTCTCTTCACCAGGTTGAAGAGTTCCGAGCTTCCACTCAACAGCTCCTTTATCAACGCGGCCACCTTCATCAGCAGATACGAATTTAACACCTTTAGGTAAAGGCATGCGGCATATAACATTTTTCGCATTGGCACTACCTGTATTGACAACTTTTGTTGTGTATTTAATTACATTACCAACAAAGCGTTTGGTAGGGGCTGTTCCGGTAAGTTTAAGTTTAGGCTGCTGAACTGAAACTTTCATTAAAGCCGAAGCATTAACGCCGTCATCAGCTTTCGCAACCAGTTTATTTTCATAAATCCCAACATTGTTGGCATTCAAAACAAAATCAAAGGATTTGATCTCATTCGGCTGAATATTACCAATATTTATATATACTGAGTTTTTTCCGGCTTTAGTTTTCAATCCTCGAGAAAGAGGGTGAGAAAGCTTGGCATTTACGACAGGAGCATTCCCTCCGTTTCTGAACTGAACCTTGACCGGAATATCTTCCCCAAGAATAATTTCTGCAGGAGAGACAACCCTGAACTGAAGTACTGGTTCTACAACTTCCATAATAGCAGTCATTGAGCCCAGATCACAGTTTAATTCGGCCTGCCCGCGATGAACAATTCGGCCTGGAGATGTAGCTTTACCAGTAATAGTAAGAACATCTACCTGACCGGGAGCCATCATTCCAAGATCCCATTTAATCGCTTTGCTTCGGGATGTTGGAGCAGGAAAAGCTTTTATAAGAGTAAAGTTTTCAGGAATGATCTCAGTCAGTAGCACTTGATCCAGTTTGTAAAACGACTGATTAGAGATCTTAACTTCATATGTATACTCTTTATTAGGTCGAATAGCTTTCGGGACAGTCCGCTCAACAAGGAGAATTGCATCTTCTTTCTTAGCTGAAGCCGGGTAAGCTTTCCACGAGTAATCCATTCCACCTTTTTGCCCGCTGAAACCATTTGCCGCAAAACTGATAGCAGTACCCATAAAGCCGATGGCAAATAGTGCAGTGACCCATATTTTCTTATTGAATAGTTTCATAATCTTGATCCTATTTTAATTATTCATAGAAGTGAGTTGCTTCATCAATTTCTACAGGACGACCCAACTGGTCACTTTCGACTGTGATTGAGAAACGCACATCACCGGACTTCTTAGCTTTTATGACGACACGCCATTTTGCTTCTGCTTGAGGTTCAAGAGACGCAAGGCTTTCAAAACTAAGCATCTTACCTTTCATGATTCCTTTGGTTGCACCAGTAGCTTTAATGAACTCCATGCTGTCTTCAAGCATACATTTCACTTTGATTTTGGTAGCAGGAAGCGATCCCGTATTTCTGGCAGTAACCTCATAGATCTCATTTTCTCCTACAGGAACCGGGTCATTGATATCTATAAGCTCTGTAACGATCGCCGCCACACCTTTGATATCAGTGGACATTATTGCTTCAACTGTATCTGCAGCTTCCGCAGAAGCCTCAGCAACAGCTCTGGCAATCATAATCTTCTTGGCTATAGCACGGGCTGACAGACGTTTTGTTTCGCCCGGATGAACTGTTTTAATTGTCCAATAAACGGCTCCATCCTTCGCTTTACCGCCTTCAGTCGCAGATGCTACGGTCATACCTTCTTCAAGAGAAAGTTTGACTTTCACGTCACGGGCAACAGCATTACCTGTATTCTGAACGTCTATCTGGTAAGGTGTTACATTTCCGACAAACCGTTTAGAAGGAGCTTTACCGGAAATAATCAGATTAGGTTTAGTCACTTCTGTTTTCAGCATTGCATTGGCACTGATACCTTCAGAAGCCATTGCTATAAATGCCGTTGTATAAATACCAATTTTTTGAGCTTTCAAGTCAAGGTCAAATGTTTTAACTGCACCGGCAGCAAGGTCACCAATATTCATTTCAATTTTACTTCTTCCCTCAGAAGTCAACAAACCTTTAGGTAAAGTGTGGACAAGTCGACAATCCTGAAGCTCAGCTTTACCTGTATTTTTGAATGACAGTTTTACCGGGATTTTATCTGAAATGACGACTTTGGCAGGAGCTGAAACTTTAAATTCAAGGAATGGCTCAACAATATCAATCATCGCTTGAGCTTGACCCAGATCAAAGTTCAGTTTAGTTTTACCTGTATACCGCATAGTTCCGGTTTTAAGAGCTTTTCCTGTAACATTTATAACTCTCTTTTGGCCCGGAGTAAGCGAAGTAATCTGCCAGACTAAATCACCTTTCTTGGAAATAGGAGATGGAGTTGACCTTACAAACATAAAACCGTCCGGAATAGTCTCACTCATACTAGCTTTATCAACAGTAAAGGTAGAATTGTTGCTAATTGTGATCTGGTAAGTGAATTCCTTGTTGGGTTTTACTTTTTTCGGTACTGATTTCTCTACGAGAATTTTTGCTTGCTGAGGAGTTGGACATGGCTGCGGATAACCTAGCCACGCGTAACTTGAACTTGGAACCGGCGTCTCAACGACTATTGGAGCTGGTTTTGGTTTTGGCTTAACTACGGGTACCGGTCTTAAATATCTTTGCGGAGGTGGAGGAGGTGCCTGTTTCTTTTCTGTCGCACAGCCGGTTATTACGAAAATAAACAAAGCGTTAAGCAGCCAAGCACTCAAACCTTTTATTTTAGATTTCATACTTTAATCCCTAATTTCGTTAAAAGTTTAACAACGTCTAACATCCGAAAGCTTCTCCGAAACAGTTTTTTTGAATTTCCGTCTGAAACATACCATTCAGATCCTCAAAATATCTGCCTAGTGGTTCTTTTTACTGACGTTCTACTCCTGTGTTCACCTCCATGTTTTCTATTAGTATTATAAATATTGCTACAAAGCTTATCCATATTTATATGAATTTTGAAAATACTTTGCAATACATTTTTTAAATTAAATAGCTATCATTTCTCACAACTTTGATACAGATAAAGAAAATTAGTATTAATGATACTAACTATTGACTATTATAGATTAAATTTTGCAAGTGATATTGTCATCTGCATCGAAAAGGGTGCAATGGTAAATTTACAGATCTAAAAAAACAATTAGATTCAAAACATATTATACTGCAGGAATACACACCTATATAAGAAGCTCGTTATAGGCGGTGTTCCTCAATTACTACAAACAACCTGCAGTTTCAAATTGACTTTTTAATTTAACCGCATTGGTTTTTCACTCTTTTTCTAATAAAATGAAATTCAGTATTCTCTTGTAATAAACGCTTTATCAACAGCTTTCAGTGATTTTACGTACTTAAAATAAAAAAAAGGAAGCATTTCGTGAAGACTTTTAAAGTACTACATAAATTAGTTATTATTACACTATTGAGTCTATACTATTTATCCTCAACATTTGCTTCAGATCCGGCACTGGATGACTACTACCAAGCCAACGCTTTATTCAATAAAAAGCTGTTTGACCTGGCGGTAGATCAGTACAAAGCTTTCATAGCCAGATATCCGAATAATGAGAAATACTTG
>JAUVCU010000027.1 GCA_030590715.1 Lentisphaeria bacterium | reverse complement strand
TACGGCGAGTCTGTTCTTTACTGAAGACTACGCGACCTTCTTCCTGCTTCGCATTGTAGTAAGACATACCAAAATCGACAAGACCGAATGCAGCCTCAAATTTTAGAGTTTGCGTGCGCCTTTCAGAACTTCTACTAGGGGCAAGAGACTCCAAACCAGTCTCAACATTAATACTCGTTGAAGCATTGTAGTTATTACGTTCTGTATCATCCCAAGATCCCGTAAGCTCTGGAAGCATTTCAAATAGTGAAGCAACGTAGCTGTGATTTTGAATCTTTTCTTTGGCTTTTTCAAGCTTAAGTTCAAGATTGTTAGCAAGAGCGTGGTTGATACAACCTTCTAGGCTAAACACGTGCCCTTGAGGAATAGCTCTCTCAGTTTGAGTATCAAAGTAATCTCTAACTTCTTGTAGTCGTTTATTTTCGAAAAAATCTGCACTGTTTTGACAACCAGCTAAAATAGCAGCAGCCCCCGCAGTCAGTAAAGTCTTGGTGAACTTCATTAGTTACTCCCCTTTATCTATTTTTTAGTAATTAGATTTATGAAAAACCCCCCTTAATCAGGCATCAACTATAGCAGTGTATTTTGCAATGTATAACTTAACTTTTTGAATAATCTAGTATTTATTTCATTAGTAATACATGTGATGCGCTACGGTTTCATATCATCCAATTTCTTGACAGCATCTCTCCTCATCTGCTCTCCGCACTCGAGAATAATCTTATTTACCTTCTCCTTTACTGCGAAATCACTGCTCTCGACAGGACAATGCCTGCGCTCCCCTTCATACCAGGTCTCATCGTTTATGATTTTCGTTACAGTCGAAATCTGAGCCTTTATTATTTCACTCGGATCTGATGGTTTAATACTCTCACTCACTCAAACCTCCCTTACAGAAATTATAATCATACTATTTCCTATATATGCATTTCCTCAGTCATTCAAACACACTAGGTCTCTTTCTCCATATTTTTTAGAAATCCAAATAAAAAAGTGAGCAAAGAACATAGTGGAAATGAACCCTTAATAAGGTATATTACGGCGATTACAAATAAAAGAAATATACACGGAGACATAAATGAAATTCCAAAGCATAATTGATTTACAAAATTTTCTTATCTCAAACGCAAAGGGGATAGAGGTCCCTGCGGACTGGTCGATCGAACCTGAAATCTGCCCTCCCGGACAAGATGGTGATTTGACGGTAAACTGTTTCCGCTTCACAAAACTACTACGTTCTAAGCCAGATGACATAGCTGAATCTGTTGTTAATTTTCTTAACTCTCACGATGAAGTAGAAAAAGCTGAACGAGTAAAAGCATTTGTAAATGTGACCCTGAAACCTGCTGCCGTTCATCGTGACACAATTCAAGATATCGCAACAATTCTTCGTCCATCTGTTATTGATGCCGACAGTGTTGAAAAAATCCTGATCGAATACTCGGCGCCAAACACAAATAAACCTCAGCACCTAGGACATGTAAGAAACAACACACTTGGAATGTCGCTAGCTTCTCTTCTAAAACGCGTTGGGCACGATGTAATCCCGGTTAACCTGGTTAACGACCGCGGAATCCATATCTGTAAATCTATGATCGCCTACCAGCGCTTCGGTAATGGAGCTACTCCTGAAAGCACAGGCAAAAAAGGTGACCATCTGGTTGGATACTACTACGTCCTTTACAACACTGAGCTAAAAAAACAGCTTGGTGAGCTGAAACAGGAAAAACCAGAGATCTGTGACGGAAAAACTGACGACGAACTTTTCCTTAAAACAGAGATTGGAGCAGCAACACAGCAAATGCTTCAGGACTGGGAAGCAAATGACATGGAAGTCAGAGAACTTTGGCTTGCTATGAACAACTGGGTATTTGACGGCTTTGATAAAACATACAAAAGAATGGGTATCGAGTTCAAAAAGACATACCTTGAAAGCGAAACATACCTGCTTGGAAAAGATATTATCGAAGACGGACTGGAAAAAGGAGTTTTCCAAAAACGCGAAGATGGAGCAACGTTCGTTGACCTTGGCAAACTCGGACAAAAAGTTGTACTGAGATCAGATGGAACAAGCGTCTACATCACCCAGGATATTGGAACGACAGTAATGAAATACAACGAATTCCAAGCCGACAAACAAATCTGGGTTGTTGGGGACGAACAACTTCATCACTTCAAACAGCTTTTCGGAACGCTAAAAGCTATGGGCTGCGAATGGGCAGACGGTCTTCACCACCTTTCTTACGGGATGGTTAACCTGCCGACTGGAAAAATGAAAAGCCGCGAAGGGACGGTAATCGACGCCGATGATCTTTTCGAAGAAATGGTTTCACTCGCAAAACAATCGACACTTGAACGATGCGGAGATGACATCCCAACTGATATCGACGAACGCTCTGAAATCATCGGAATGGGAGCCCTGAAGTTTATGCTTCTTAAGTTCAATCCTAAAACTACTATAATGTTCGATCCGCAAGCCTCAGTACGCTTTGAGGGCGACACAGGACCTTACGTTCAATACGCTTGCGCCCGCATCAACTCTATTGAGAAAAAAGGAGCGGAACAAGGAATTACTGTCGACAACTCTGTTAACTGGGCTCTTATGGATTCTGATTTTGAAAAGAGCCTATCGATCCGTGCGGCATCGTATCCTGCAGCACTTAACAGCGCTGCAGCAAAATACGACTGCTCTGTTCTTGTATCATACCTGCTAGACCTTGCAAAAGACTTCAGCCGCTTCTACAGAGAATGTCCTGTTCTGATTGCAGAAACAGACGAGCTTAAAAAAGCAAGACTTGCTATGTGCTGCCGTGTTAGAGACATTCTGGTTGACGGGCTGAAAACACTTACAATCGGCATCCCGCAGGCGATGTAATAATTTGGAGTAACAAAGAATGAGTTACTTATTAGATGAAAATAAGATTTTTGAAGAGGTTCTGGAACTAATCCGAAGAACCTCAACAGATCTTGCAGATGACGTTCAGGCATCGCTTAAAAAAGCGATGTCTAATGAAAATCCCGGTTCTGTAGCTGAAAACACATTGGGAAAAATCCTGGACAATGTAGAACTTGCTCGACAAAACTCTACGCCGATCTGTCAGGATACAGGAACAAATATTTATTACGTTTCAATTCCCTGTGGAGTATCCATGCGCAGAATCGAAGAGATCATTAATTGTGCGACGATAACAGCGACTAAAAAAGCATACCTTCGTCCAAATGCGGTTGATTCCATAACAGGAATAAACTCAGGCGACAACACTGGAATAATGGCTCCGCAAATCCATTTTGAAGAATGGGATAGATCTGCAATCCAGATTAAGCTGATGCTGAAAGGCGGCGGAAGCGAAAACGTCTCCGGCCAATACACTTTGCCTAACAGCAAAATCGGTGCAGGCCGAGATCTCGACGGCGTTTATAAATGTATTATAGATGCAGTCAGTAACGCACAGGGACTAGGTTGTTCTTCGGGTATTATCGGTGTAGGAATCGGTGGTGACCGAGCATCCGGAATGAAATGGGCAAAAAAGCAACTTTTCAGAAAAATGGATGACATAAATGAGAATCCGGAACTGGCAAAGCTTGAAGACAGACTTTTCTCTGATCTAAACGAGTTAGGTATCGGACCAATGGGATTCGGAGGTAAATCAACAGTACTCGGTGTAAAAATCGGGGCGCTTCACAGACTACCGGCATCGTTTTTCGTTTCGATAGCATACATGTGCTGGGCGAACAGAAGACGCGAGACAACAATCGAGCTGGAGAACGAATAATTATGATAAAACTACAACTTCCTCTAAGTGAAGCTGACGTTCGTTCTCTGAAAGTCGGAGACGAAGTAAGCATAAGCGGAGTAATGGTTACAGGCAGAGACGCAGCCCACGCTTGGCTGGTCAAAGAACCGCGCGACGAAGTAAAAGAGATTCTGAAAGGGACGATCATTTACCACTGCGGACCTGTTGTTTCCGAAGAAGACGGGGAATACTCATTCGTCGCTGCCGGTCCGACAACATCAATTAGAGAGGAGCCCTACCAGGCCGATGTTATGCGCGACTATGAAGTCCGCGCCGTAATAGGAAAAGGCGGAATGGGCGATAAAACCCTTGCCGGACTAGCTGAATCCGGAGGCGTCTACCTTCATGCAATCGGTGGAGCTGCTTCTTCGATAGCTCAAAGCGTTGTGAAAGTATGTGATGTTAAGATGCTCGAAGAGTTCGGAGTACCGGAAGCAATGTGGGTTATTGAAGTCAAGGACTTCAGCGCCGTTGTCACAATGGACTCACACGGAAACTCGCTTCACAAAAAGATTCGCCAGGAATCGTCTGACAAAGCTGCACAGTTTATAAAAGCTGGACTTTAGTATAATAACATTAATAAAACGGCCGCATAAATGATTGAAGAATTAAATAAAGTAAAAGATACAATTGATACAATTCTGGTAAATGACGACTATCCGTCGACGATCAAACCGGAACATTTACAAAATGCGGTCCGTGCTTTTCCGTGTATGGGCGGAAAAAGACTGCGCCCTGCCCTGGCGATCTGGTCATGCGGATTACTTGGCGGAGATGTAAAAGAGGCAGAATACGCAGCAGCAGCAGTGGAGGTATACCATAACTGGACACTTGTTCACGATGACATAATCGACAACGATGATACAAGGCGAGGAAAGCCGACCACTCATATAATTCTTCAGGAATACGCAAAAGAAAATCTTAACTTTGACAACACATCAAACAGCCCTGAAAAATTCGGAAGAGACTTTGCCATCCTTGCCGGGGACATCCAACAAGGATGGGCTATGGACCTCCTGCTTAAATCAATCGAGAAGGGAGTTTCTCCCGCAGTCGTTGTCGCTCTTAGCCGCAGGCTTCAAAGATTGGTCAACAGAGACTTAATCAGCGGAGAAGCCCTCGATGTAGAATTCCCACACAGAAACTGGGAGAAACTACAGCACAGTGATATCGAAGAGATGCTTTACCTAAAGACAGGAATCCTTCTCCAGTTTTCCGCAGAGGCAGGAGCTGTAATAGCCACAGGCGAAACCGACTTTGATGACGAAAGAATATCAAATATCGGTGAATTTGCAGCATCAGCTGGAATTGCGTTCCAGTTTAGAGACGATTGGCTTGGCATATTTGGCGATTCAGACAAATTCGGAAAACCAGTATGCTCTGATATTTCAGAAGGAAAACCGACAGTACTTCTTGCCACGGCTCTTGAAAACCTGAACGAGAATAACCGAAGCAAACTTCTTTCATTCATAGGTCAATATAACTACTCGAAGTCCGAAATAGAAATAATTCAAAACTTGATCAGGCTTTCCGGAGCGGAGAAGGTTATCGAAGAAAAAACAGAAGCACTCCTAAGCAAAGCCAGAATACTTCTGGATAAATACAAAGACAACAAATACAAGAAACTAATAGCGTCATGGCTGGACTTCCTAGTCCTTCGTGAAGCTTAATTATAAGTTCAACTTGAACAAAGGTAGACAAATTTATGCAAGTTATTTCAGGATTAGCCAAAGGAATCAAGCTTTCTGTTCCGAAAGGGAATGATGTAAGGCCAACTTCATCAAGAACAAGAACATCCCTATTCAGCAGCATCAATGAATTTAACGGACTAACGATTGTAGACCTATTTGCCGGTTCAGGGAGTCTTGGACTGGAAGCGGCAAGTCGCGGAGCAAAAAAAGTAATATTCATAGAACAATCGAAGAAGCACTGCAAATTCATTGAAGACAACATAGAGAAGGTGAAAAAAGCTGGAGTCGAGACTGAATTCCACGTAATTCACGGGGATGCAACAAAATCACTCGCATCAATATCAAGACTGACAGATATCGTGAATATGACATTCTCCGACCCACCCTACCCTATATCTGAAGAGATGTTTGGAATAGTAACCAAAAACAAACACCTAGCAGCGTACAGCGAAAACATGCTTATCTGGGAAGTCCCGGATTTTTGTGAGAACAAAATGGTGTTTCTAAAGCCGGGTTTATGGAAAGTTGCAAAAACGAGAAAATTCGGGCGTACCGAGTTTTTATTTTGTAAGCCAAAATCTATATAAGTTGTGGTTTTTTATTTACTAGTCTGCTCATTGCATTCTAGTAAATTAATGGTAATTTTTCATGTTCTATATTTATATTAAATAAATGCATTTTGCTTCTTAGGGAAAGCAAGCAGAATTCTTAAATGTATTGGGGAGGAATAGTTTTGGGTACTTTTAGTAAAATAGTTAATGGTTTGATCCTTTTGTGTTCAATCATTGTTTTCACAGGGGCATACCTGCTGAACAGCAAAAGCAGTGCTTATATCGGGGCAAGAAATACACTAAGCAAAGGATTGGCCGACACGGCAAAAACTCTTGATAAAACAGATCAAACAGGTTTAGCAAAAGAAATGAGCAACTTCGACACTGAGAAAGTTGTGAATCAAGACAAAGTAAAAGAGCTGGAACAGCTAGTATCAAAAGTTACTAAGCTAGCTGGTGATGTCGCTAAACAAAGAGACATTCTTGCTGAAAGAATGGGCGATATCGCAGTCAAACTTAATGCGTCAGATATAGACACAGCAAAACTTAAAACACTTGAAGGATACCTTGGAGAATCGGGTAAACTTAAAGAAGCTGTAAGAAAACAAAAACTTCGTTCACAAGAAATTGAAAAAGCATACAAATCGATAGTTTCTCTTTTAGGTAAATCAGGAAGCACATCACTTGATAATGAAAGAGATGTAAAAAACAGCCTTAAGCTTGTAAAAAACGAGATCAAAGAACTTATCTTAAAGCAAACAAAACTTGAATCATCAATCAAAACGATAACATCTGCGCTTGGAATAAAAGCAACAAACATCTCCGACAGGACAATCCAGAAAGCGATTGATGAAGTTGCGAACATGAAAGCTGAACTTGAAGAAGCAAGCACGCTTGCCAAGCGTCTAAAGAAAATGATCACAACTACACGTAAAAAAGCTAAATCTTCACAGAAAAAAGCAAAGAAGCTACAGAAACTTCTAGACTCTAAAATCGCTTATGTAAAACAACTGACAGAAGAGCTTCAACTTGCAGCAGAAATGCAGGATACAACGTCTACAGAACCTACACAAATTGAATTTGCAACACCAGTCAGAAGGCTAGTAATGGACCAGAACGTAGTGGTGTCTGCAAAACTAAAAGCACTTAGAACGGTTCGCGGTACCGTTGTACAAATTAATAAAAAGTGGGGACTTGCCGTCATCTACTTAGGTTCAAAAGCTACAGACATTCCGACAAGATCTGTCATGGAAGTGGTAAGAACACAAGAAGGTGAAGACCAATTTGTATCACAGCTTAAAATCTCACGCGTCTACGAGCAATACGCTGTTGGACACATCATCTCAAAAGCTTACGGAGCACAGGTTTATCCTGGAGATACAGTTTACTTCTCGGATGAAACAATTGACGAGATGCAGAACGAGATCTAATTTCAGCTCGACATTCAAAGCTCATCAGCTAAGTGCTGATGAGCTTTTTTATGTCATCATAGAATTAATACAAATATAGCCGTCACAGTTAAATAAAAATATACATCGAGGGAGAAACTGAAATGGAAGATATAATGCTATACATCAAACTAGCTCTAGTACTTCTTGCCGGCATAGGAGCAATAATTCTCATTGTAGGCATCATAGCCAAAACATATGCAATGCTAATGCGATTAATGCTATTTTTCCTAATCTTACTCGCCATTGCAACTGCAGGGAGCTACGTATACATGCAACACAATAACCTATCTCTAGAAGACTACTACCAACTAATAAAAAACCAGACAGTAAGCAAATACGAGCAGATCACCAGATAACAAAAAAAAGGCTGTAACTAAAAAAGCTACAGCCCTACAGATTCTAATACCCTTTCAACACAATTCTAGGAATACGCGCATCCATCTTACAGCTTCCCATAATTTCAGACGTTAATTGACTTAACTCGCCGATACCATAAGGCTTCTTAATAAAGCCGGATACGCCGTTTTGCAACATAGAATCAATTGCTGAATCCCTCGGAAACCCGGAGGAAATAATAATTTTTGCACCAGGGTCAATCTCTTTTATTCTTCTAAACGTCTCCTCCCCACCTGCTTTCGGCATAACCATATCCAGTATAACGAGATCAACTTTATCAGGGTCGGCCCTGTACTTATCAAGAGCATCCACTCCATCTTCAGCCAAAATAACAGAATACCCGAATGCCTCTAACATCTGCTTACCACTAAATCGGATTATACTCTCATCATCTGCCAAAAGGATAGTTCCGCTTCCTCTATGAAGCCGGTTAAACTTTTGAGTTCTCTGATATTTCTCACTCCCCTTATAAACAGGAAGATAGATCGTGAAATTAGTTCCACTCCCAACAGAGCTGGACACATTAATAAGTCCGTTATGATCGTTAATTGATGCGTATACCGCAGACAAACCAAGACCTGTCCCCTTCCCCACCTCTTTTGTAGTAAAGAACGGCTCAAAGATACGATCCATCACATCGGCATCCATTCCTCGCCCTGTATCAGAAATTGTAATAGTGATATACTCTCCTTTCGAAATCGAACCGCCATGTGACAAATTAATGGACTGTTTGAGATTCATATTCAACGTTTTAATAATGACTTTTCCACCTAGAGGCATTGCATCTCTTGCATTAAGCCCAAGATTCAAAATGGCATTTTGAAGCTGCGATTTATCACCACTAATCACAGAATCTGTTGCTTTGAATTCCGTATCAACTTTTATTTTACGATCAATACTACACGAAAGCAGGTCCAGCGCATCTCCAATTGTATCGTGAAGATCTATCGGCCTGGAGAGAAATTTACCTTTTCTGGAGAATGAAAGCAATTTCTGAGTAAGATCGGTAGCTCTGCGTGTAGAATCACTGATAACATTCAATATCTGTTCCAATTCCGGCCTATCCCGCAGCTTAAGGCTTAACAGTTCCGTCCCTCCCATAATACCGCCAAGCATATTATTAAAGTCATGAGCAATTCCTCCAGCCAATTGACCTACAGATTCCATCTTCTGAGTATGACGAAGCTGCTGCTCCAGATTAATTCGATCCGTAATATCCCTCAAAGTAATTACCGCACCACTATTAGTGCCGGAATGATACAAAGGAGTTAACGACAACAACACTGTTCTTTTCTTAACGACCTTACCCTCACATCTTATCGCAACTTCTTTATTATTCTCTTGCTTTGATATAGATATGCCCGGAAGCTCAAGATCCTCCAATGAACACTGCGCCCTATCTGCCAGAAAACCGGAAAACAACTCCGTGGCCGGTTCATTCATTTTCAAGACTTCATTCTCCGCATTCACGATTATCACCGCATCTGCAACATGTGACAAAATCTCATAAGCCGAACTCTTCAGATCTGCAGATAAGAAATCATACTTTAGAACTGCAATGAAAAGAAATAAAGACTGTATTGCAGAAATTGATGAAGAGAAACAAGGAACCAACGGAGTCTCAAAACAAGCCCGCTGCAGTGGACCCAAAATAATCCCAAGTGTAAAAGATATCAAAATCCCGACAAAAATACACTGAAACTGCTCTCTTCGGATAAACGCCTTTGCCTTACCTTTGGCCTTGGCAGTCAGATACATTGAGTAAGAAACAGGAACAATAAAACAAGCGACTACAGCAGGAAAATACATAGCTCCATGCTCATACAGAACTATACCATTAACAATATTCACACCAGTTATAACCTGGGGGACATAAAGATCAAACAGCACCATAATTACAGCAACTCCCCCCATCAAGTAAAATGGAATATCCCGTTTCACCCCAGTGGATAAGTAAATAAAATGAAGATAAAGAAACACACCACTTATCAAAATTATGGTTGAATACTGAGCCAGAGATTCAACAACACCAATCCCAACTCCCGGAAGAAAACTGATAACATCAATTAATTCCCAGGAGGCAATAAACCCTAAAAGCACAATATAAACATAATTAACAGAAGAGCGCCGCCCTCTGGTAACAGCAGATGCAATCAGCACTATATTCAAAACAAATGCAAAAAACGGAACGAGCAAAAACAAGCTCATCTTAACCTCACTATTAGCTTTACTTATTATAAAAAATCAGTGAATATAATCGGCTTATTTACCTGATATTCAAGAACACTATTTAATAATTACATACTCATTTTCCAACACTAAAACGGAAATAAATTCATGTCACATTTAATGACATAACCTAATGGAGACAAAGGAAATAAGAACAGTTAAGAAAATGCTGAATGCACAAACAAAAAGCCACATTACAGGAAAGGTAAAATACGCAACAACTATAAGCCTTGCTTTTTCTTCAAATCCCTGACGACAGCATACTCAACGTCTCGAGCACTTTTATTCAGAGGAAAATACTGAACATGCCTTAAACCACCATCAACAGAGTTTTCAATATAAGATCTGGTATCAAGAACCTTCCCGATTTCCCAGTTTCGACAGTTAATGAATTCTTATAATATTATAAGAAATACTAGTTGTTGTTTTCTAGTATAAACCTACTGGGGGGAATCTTTTTGTCTGTCACACACATGCTTTTCAATATTTTCATTCAGAATGA
>JAUVCU010000066.1 GCA_030590715.1 Lentisphaeria bacterium | reverse complement strand
CACGTTAAACAGAACGCGAAGCGCCGCTGAAATATCATCATTAACAACAAAATCAAAAGCGACCAAGGCAATCAGTGAATCCATCTGTTCCAGGTACTCCCTTGAAAACAGAAATGTGTTTTCCCCTGTCATTGAAATGCTTGTTTATGAAGTTATTCATGGCGACCTGCTGTACGATGAAAAAGCCACCATGAAAAAGCGCGCAGAGAAAAGCCTGCTTGTGGAACCTGCAATTATCGAGATAAAAAAAGGTCAGACTATCATAAGTAAAGGTGATAAGGTACAGATAAAGGATATCACAAAACTTCAAGCGTACGCGAAACATCTGCTCGACAAAGATCTTCAAATTAATTTTATTACGAAGTTGATGGACAGTTCTACTATCTGTCTGATGCTAATGGTCCTTATCGGCCTATTCATTTACAAGATCCATCCCGAGGTTATGAGAAGTACCCAGAAGATGTGGATTATCGGAACTGCGGTAATTCTTACGATATTCCTTAATCAGGGCGCATTGGAACTTTTCAGTCTGATAAGTCCGGTTATGGCGATACCTCCTTCATTCGAACTCCAATTCGTCCCAATCGCACTTATTCCCGTACTCCTTTCTGTATTAATTGGGTTCAGAATAGGTCTATCTTGCGGAGTATTTGTTGCCGTTGTTGCGGCGCTCCAGCTAAACAACTCCTTTGACATGCTTATCACCGGACTTTTCACTGCCTGCGTAACTGGGGTTGTGGTTCGCGACTCTATGAATTACAGACAGTTCTTTGTTAAAGCATTTATCAGCATTTGGCTGATCCTGCTTTTTAGCAATATGACAAACTTCCTGAACGCGGATAATGCGACAGAGATAACAATATGGACAATATCGCTTTCCGGCATGAACGCACTTGCTACATCAATTATAGCCCTACTACTCGTTTTCATTTACGAAGGTGTATTTAAGGTGAGTACGAATATGTCGCTTCTTCTGCTTTGTGATTATAACCACCCACTGTTAAAGCGCCTTCAGCTTGAAGCTCCGGGAACGTACCATCACAGCCTTATGGTCTCGACACTTGCTGAGCATGCTGCTCAGGATATCGGGGCCAACCCTATTAAAGCCAGAGTTTGTGCTCTATTCCACGATATTGGAAAATTGTCAAAGCCTGAGTATTTCACGGAAAATAATCAGGGAGAAAGCAAACACGATGATCTTCACCCGAGAATGAGCACTCTTGTTATTCTAAACCATGTTAAAGAGGGAATGGACCTTGCCCTCAAATACAAATTGAGAAAGATCATACGTGATGCGATCGAACAACATCACGGAACAGACCTGGTATACTTTTTTTACAAAAGGGCAATTCAGGAAAGCAAAGAAAAAGCTACAACTGTTGAGGAACAGGAATACCGTTATCCGGGACCACTTCCATCGGAGAAAGAGGTGGTTATTGTCAGCCTCGCCGATTCGTGTGAAGCGGCTGCGCGAGCGCTCCAAAAACCAACACAAAGCAAAATAGATTCTCTTATATGGGAAATTTTCCGAAAAAGAATACGCGATGGCCAACTTGGCGATGCTGATTTAACATTTGGAGAACTATCTGTTATTAAAGACAGTTTTGTGAGAACATTAACAACGATGCTACATGCACGAATACAATATCCAAAGGACGAAACAGAAGAAGATGAAGACGACCTATTCATGGCGGCGCAGAAAATTTCCGACTCCGAACAGGAGTCTACTGAAAAAACTGATAACAAGATCGACTGAGCTTAGCGGACTTGAAGTTGGTGAAAACCAGCTGATTTCAGTAACATTTGTAGGACCACGATCGATTGCACAGATCAACGAAGATTTTGTCGGGCACACGGGCCTTACAGACGTAATATCATTTTGTTATTTCGAGGACGGGTTTGTCGCACCCGATGAAACTGCTGTTGACCTTGTGATTTGTGTTGATGTAGCCGATAATGAAGGGAGCGAACGAGAAGACAGCTCATATTCAGATGAACTGACTCTTTACGTTGTTCACGGACTTCTTCACGCGGCCGGAGAAGATGATTTATCGGAAGAGCCAAGAAAGCGCATGAGAATTCGCGAAAATGAGGTTATGACGCAATTGAGAAAAGAATTTACTTTATCCGAAGTTTTCCCTGCGGTGAACAAATAATGCTATTTGATACAAATACTTTTATCTTTTTTACAATATGCTTCATCTGGCTGGTGACCGCTTGGCAATTCCTTAACGACCTCAGCCTGGGACGAGCACGCAGAATTGAAAATAAAAATAGAGAACTTGCGGCAACTGTAGAGGCCTGGATCAATCAAAACGAACCGTATTCAATAACGTTCAAGATACTGATCTTTCTTTCCATAACTGGAATGTCCATTTCTGCGACACAAATCTGTTCCGATGGCAAAATTGTTTTCTTCAACTTTTCGCCCAATTATTCCGCGGCAGTTCTCGTCATCGCATCTCTGATTTTAGGTGAGTCAATCGCAAAAGCTGTTTTATTGCCCGTTGATATATATCTTCTTAAAGGAACAATCCCCTTTATCAAAGCACTTCGATACACAATCCTTTTTCCTGTCGTTTTCATAATTCAGCTTCTTCAATCATTATTTGCCCAGCTTAAACCTGAGGACACTGAAGAAAAAACTACGGCTGAAGACGAGATTATGTCTCTTGTTGAAAAAAATGAAAATTCACGAAATACAGGTAATGCTCTCGAAGACGATGAAAAAATGATGATCAAAGGGATTTTTGACCTCGATGATACACCGGTGAGAGAGATCATGAAACCCCGAATAGATGTACATGGCTTGCCTATCAATTCGACTCCGGAAGAAGCTAAAAAGGAATTTGTTAGAACCGGTCACAGCCGTATCCCTGTTTATGAGAACAGCATAGATGAGATCAAAGGTATCATTTACGCCAAAGACTTTCTAAATGATGAAAAGATCGAAAACAGCACACTGGAAGAACTTGCCCATAAGCCATTCTTCATTCCTGAATCCAAAGCGATTGACGACCTGCTTGATGAGGTAAAACGAAATAACACTCACATTGCAGTGGTTATTGATGAATATGGTGGAACCGCAGGAATCGTAACTCTTGAGGACATTATCGAAGAGATTGTCGGTGAAATCCGCGACGAATACGACGAGGAACAGACTGAAGATGACGAACCACAATGGATGCCCGACGGATCTGTCGTAATTTCTGCACGAATGCTGATAAGTGACCTTAATGAACTTATGGAAATCAATCTACCGGAAGATGAGGATTTTGACACCGTCGGCGGTCTTATTTGTGACAGACTGGGAAAAATACCGGAAATAGGTGATGATGCTGTACTAAATGGGAATATTATGACTAAGGTACTTAAAGCTGATAAACGCAGAGTAATTTCTGTTTCCATTTCAAAAGGCGAGTGCATAAATGACAAATAAAGTAAAAGAGTACAAACTGGGTCTCTTCGCCGGCATACGTAATAGGATTATTGCCGGAGTTGTGATCATTATACCGATCGGGGTTACGATATGGTTCGGATACTTTGTTTTCACCTATCTTACAGAATGGTCGATCAGCCTTATCAAAACTAACTACCACTCATTTCTCTTTGATGATACAGAGAAAAAGATAGTCTGGGCCTGGTGGGCTGTTCGTAGTATTTCAATATTGCTCATCCTTTCCGTGCTGTTCATTATTGGGGCTCTAGCTCAATACACGTTGGGCAAAAAGCTTATTTCCCTTGCAGATATCATTATGCGTAGAGTTCCTATGCTCAATACATTTTATTTGACCGCGAGACAAATTTGGGATGCCATCTGGTCAACTAAAAACGGTATGTTCAATAAAGTTGTTATGTTTGAATACCCACGCAAGGGAATTTGGGTGATAGGTTTCCTTACTAATGAGAACGAGGTTGAAGGCTGGGAGCCTCACGAAAAGTCTGGAGAAGATCTTGTAAGCATTTTCCTCCCGACAACCCCCAATCCGACCAGTGGATTTCTTCTTTTTGTCCCGCGCAAAGACTGCAAATTTCTTGACATGGATGTGGCCGAAGGTATGCGTCTGGTTATAAGCGGTGGTGCTATTGCTTCACCAAACCACAATGGGAATGGGAAAAAAAATGACACTGCCATCTAATATATATATTGATATTCACTCTCACTCCCCTTCCCCGTCGAAGGATGTAATCACTTTCTGCAGCCTGTTTCACGATCAATCAATTTCAGAATGTGAAAACACTTTTTTTTCGGTAGGATTACATCCTTGGCATATTGATTCTACCGATTGCAAAAATGCTTTGCTTGAACTTGATAGATCAGCTCAATCTGAAGATATCATCGCAATTGGTGAAACTGGGTTAGATCGCGCCATTACTACTAAATTTGAAAGACAAAAGAAAGTCCTAAAAGAACAGCTTCGCATCGCCGAAAAATATAATAAGCCACTATTAATTCACTGCGTACGGGCATTCCCTGAAATAATTTCGTTGCTGAAAAAATCAAAGGTTCCTATAATCATTCACGGGTTTCAAGGAAATTTTAAAATTTCGGATGAACTGTTAAAACACAACTTTTACATTTCCATCGGTGCGGCAATTCTCAAAGAAATACCAAAACATATACATGCTCTTCAATTGATCCCTTTGGAAAATCTTTTTCTCGAGACTGATGAATCTGACGAATCAATAAAAACAATTTATGCAAAAGTTTCAGAACTTTTGGAAGTAGAAGAAAAAGAATTGATGACTCAGATTCAAGCGAATACCACCAAACTCTTTCATTTATAGTTTCAGGTCATACTTCCAAAGTCTCCGCAGTACTCTATATTAAAAATGAAATCAAAAATGCTCTGTACCAGTTAGTGGTGGGATTCTCTTTTTTATCAATTCCACCTTTAATTAGGAACAGATTGAACCCACTTACTTTCAGCAAGGGAATTATGAATAAGAAGATCACGATCAAGGTTGGTGCGCGAAACAGCAAGCTTGCGATTGTTCAGACAAACAAAGCGTTAGATAAGATCGTAGAATTATTGCCATCTGTAGAATTTGATAAACAATGGCTTACCACAACTGGAGATCGCGATCAGCAAACAGATCTAAAAGTAAGTGCCGCAAATTTTTTCACCGATGATCTGGACACAAAAGTAATTAATGAAGAGCTTGATTGCGCGGTCCACAGTGCAAAAGATCTGCCTGATGTAATCAATCCAGAAATTGACTGGTTCTGGCTTCCATGGCGTGAGGATCCGCGAGATGTACTTGTTCTGAATAAAAACTTCGAGATCGTCGATGGAAATATTTTACGTGAAGAAAATGATACTTTCTGCAATCATCCCGGTTTAAAAATTGGTATCAGTTCAGAACGCCGCGAACAATACTGTGCAGAACGATTCCCTGACGCTGAACTCCTTTCTATACGTGGAAATATCGACGGAAGAATTGAACAGCTTGATCAGGGTAAATACGATGTTCTTATTATGGCTGCTGCGGGTTTGAAACGTCTGGACTTTACAGATCGAATTGATGAATACATACCACTTAAAGATATGACTCCACCACAGGGTCAGGGCTATCTGGCTGTTACCTTCAAAAAAGGCAACCCTGTCCTTTCTGAAATCCGTAAACTATTTGTTAAAGAAACTGTCTTTGCTGGTTCAGGTCCTGGTAATGAGACGTATGCTCCTGTCGCGACTGTTGAAGCACTGAAGAAGTGTGAAATATGCCTGTACGATGCTCTTTCCCCTAAAGAACTCCTACGCCATCTTCCTGAAAACGCACAGGCTGTTTATGTCGGAAAAAGAAGTGGCCTTCACTCGAAAAATCAAAAAGAGATCTGTGCGCTTATAGAAGAATATGTGAAGCAAGGTAAATCAGTTGTGCGACTCAAAGGAGGAGATCCTGGTATATTCGGCAGACTAGCTGAGGAAATCGCCGTAATGGACGAATACGGCTTTCCATTCACCGTAATTCCCGCAGCGACAAGTCTTAGTGCCGCGACAACAGGAACGGGGCTTTTACTGACAAGAAGAGGTGTATCACGAGGATTTACGGCGCTGACCCCACGTAGAGCCGAAAGCAGTGAATACCATGAGCTATACACCAAAGAGAGAAATAAAATGCCGTTTGTATTTTTCATGGCAATTACAAAGGTAAAAGAGATAGTTGAAGGACTGATGTCGGAGGGATTTTCTCCGTCGACCCCCTGCTCTATCGTACTTTCTGCGGGTGCTCCGGACCAGCGAATAATCAGTTCTGATCTGGCCAACATTTCCCCTTTGGCTAAAGATATGCATCCAAAGCATGGCCCTGGATTATTGATTGTAGGAGAAATTGCGTCTGGTAAATACATTTATAAAAATCACGGTCTGTATTCTGGACAAAAAATATTGGTTACCGGCAGTGAATCTATTCAGGAAAAAAGTGCTGAGATTATCCGTCAGAACGGTGGTGAATCAATCAGCCTTCCACTTATTCAACTTGTTCAAAATATTGATTGTATTCCGGTTCTTCAAACGTTATCAGAATTTGACTGGGTCGTTTTGACCTCTCCAGCCAGTGCTAAAATATTTTTACAAATTGTAGAAGATAATAAAATGGACATGCGTTCTATTCCAAAAGTTCTTACGTGTGGTCCTGGTACTTCCGAGCCATTCATTGAAAAAGGAATTTTCCCGGATGCCGAAGCTTCTAATAAATTCGGGGTCGAAGGCATTCTTAAAACAGCTTCTGAAGTTCTGAAAAAGGATGATAAAGTTCTACGGCTCGCTTCTGATATTGCTGGGACATCTCTTGCTGAGTCAATTGCTGAATTTGGACCGGAAGTTACAAATCTGGTTCTCTACAAAAATGTTCCTGTTACGCACGAAATATGTCCTGATTTTACAACAGTATTTTTTGCCAGCGCTTCTGCGGCCAGATCCTTCAAAGAGCAATTCGGCGAAGAGTGTCTCGAAAATAAAACTGTAATAGCAATTGGACAACCTACGGCAAAAGAGCTGACAGGCACAAACTACACGGAAAAAGTCATAGCGACGGTTGCTACAGTTCCCGGCTGCTTCAATGCATTTTCTGCTCATATTGTGAACGAATATATCAAACAGTTATAAGTTTATCTAGACAACATTTATCACCGCCAATTTGAGCAATAGTTCAAATTGGCTTTTATTTGACTGTGTCAGAAATGGAGTTGGCTTAAGCTAATTATTAATCCCCATGTAAACCACTACTGCAATGCTGTAGGTTAATCAATAATTAAGTCGATTTCATTCTGTTTAACATCAAGATTTATATATGCTAATTCTTCATTTCTGTCGATATAGGCAATCACTTCTTTTGCTGAGACTAAACTATCATTGAAATGGCCAAAAATTATCCCGATTTCCCAGTTTCGACAGTTAATGAATTCTTATAATATTATAAGAAATACTAGTTGTTGTTTTCTAGTATAAACCTACTGGGGGGAATCTTTTTGTCTGTCACACACATGCTTTTCAATATTTTCATTCAGAATGA
>JAUVCU010000237.1 GCA_030590715.1 Lentisphaeria bacterium | reverse complement strand
CTTATTGATTACGGCAATATGAGCACACTGGATTGCACAACCGCGACAGGGTTTACGTCTCTTGCCACCGTCCCAGAGTTTATCTTTAAGCGCTTCCCCGCTCAATTTCGAAGCCTCCGGGTTATACCCGCTCTGGAAATTATTTGTTGGTAAACCTCCAACACTGTTCACGCTCATCAACAATTTAGGTGTACCCTCAAGCCTGCTTTCTGCTGCAGACGGACTTTCCTTGATCTGCTTTGCTATCGCTTTCCTGATGCGGTCATACTCAACCATATCCGCAGGCACAAATCTCCCATGCCCGACAACCGATATTGCTTTCAGGTTCTTCGACCCCATAACAGCACCAAGTCCACCTCTTGCCACCATGCGCCCCTCAGACATAATGCCTGCAAGTTTTGCCTTCCGCTCACCTGCCTGCCCGATACACAAGACACGCGCCGTGCGGTCATTTGTGTACTTTTCCTTGAGGAAATTTGTTGTCGCGAATGTATCCATTCCCCATAATTCCAGGGCACCGTGAATGGTGCATGCCCCATCTTCAATATGAATATGCATAGGTGTGGTGGCTGTACCCTTGACAAGTATACCCAAAAAACCCGCAAATTTGAATTCAGGTCCGAAAAAACCATTGCAATGCGAATCATCCCATGTGCCTGTTGCCGGACTCTTTGAAGCAACCGTGAAATTCACGCAATTGGAAGCCGATGCACCTGTCAGGGGTCCATTCATCACAGCAAGGATATTGTCAGGACTGAGCGGGTCAGTGTCCGGTTCAAGTTCGTTGTATAGGTAATACGCTGCAAGTCCTTTTCCGCCCATGAATTTCCTGATGATGTCAGTCGGAATGGTCTCAGTAGTTACAGTTTGTTTGGTCAGATCGATCCTGAGCAGTTTTCCTTGATATGTCATATGATCAAAGAATAATTGTTCGGGAACAATTTATAGTATTTGATTGAAAGGTGCTACTACCGCGCGAAGCGCGCGCGTTCCCACAATGCCATTAATAATTCTAGAACTTATCTAAAAGTTTGATGTTACAAAACAATACAACCTAATCCAGCGTGTATCTGCGGTTTATATTATTTTTTCAAACGCATATGTGATATCATGACTCATCAATTCCGAACAGAATGAAATATTATATATTATAGATACTATTTAATAGAATGTCATAATTAAAATCACTGCTCAGTAATACCAAATGGGGTACAAGTCGAATGGCTGAAAAAGAAGCGAAAGCGAGAATCAAAATCAACAAGCTTTTAGAAGAAGCTGGCTGGCGATTTCTTGACGATGAAAGCGGCAAAGCCAATATTGCCTTGGAGAGCAATATCAAAATCACTGAATCCCACATAGACGCAATGGGCGAGGATTTTGAAGAGACGAAAAATGGGTTTATTGATTTTTTGCTACAGGATGAAAAAGGATTTCCACTTATTGTTCTTGAAGCTAAATCGGAGGACAAAAATCCTCTTGTTGGCAAAGAACAGGCAAGGAAATATGCGAAATCGCAAAACTGCCGTTTTGTCATTCTATCAAATGGTAATCTTCATTATTTCTGGGATTTAATAAGGGGCAACCCTTATGTTATTACAAAGTTTCCTGAACCTACATCTGTTAAAGGGTATAAGGATTATAAACCTGAACCTGATAAGCTGATTAACGAGTCTGTTAATGATAATTATATTGCCCTCACTCAAAAACCAAATTATCAAGACGATGCAGCATGGAAAAATAGAAGTGAACGTGTAAATTTCATTAAAACCAGCAAGCTTCGATTTCTGAGAGAATATCAGAAAAATGCTGTTCATTCTATTCAACAAGGTGTGAAAAGCGGCAATGACCGTTTTTTGTTGGAGATGGCAACCGGGACCGGAAAAACACTCACTTCTGCAGCGATTATCAAATTGTTCTTAAAAACTGGCAACGCTCGTAGAGTTTTATTTCTTGTTGACCGCCTGGAACTTGAAGATCAGGCTCAAAAAGCTTTTACTTTCCTTTTGAGAAATGATTATAAATCGGTTATTTACAAAGAAAATCGTGACGACTGGCACAAAGCGGAGATTGTTGTAACAACCGTTCAGTCATTGTTGTTCAACAATAAATACAAGAGGCTCTTTTCTCCCATGGATTTTGATCTTGTTATATCTGATGAAGCCCACCGTTCTATCGGCGGCAATGCGAGGGCGGTGTTTGAGTATTTTATCGGCTATAAGCTGGGATTGACGGCTACTCCAAAGGATTATTTGAAGAAATATAACAGTAGTAAGTCAACTACAAGAGACCCGCGTGAACTGGAACGGCGTATTATGATGGATACTTACCGCACATTTGGATGTGAGGATGGTCATCCAACCTATCGCTATTCTTTGCTTGATGGCGTAAAAGATGGTTTTTTGATAAATCCTATCGTTGTGGATGCGCGTACTGATATATCCACGCAACTGCTTTCTGAGAAAGGTTATGTTGCATTTACACAAAATGATGAGGGGGGAGATGAGGAGTCTTCCTATAAGCAGCGTCAGTTTGAAAAGAAGTTCTTTTCAGAAACAACCAACAAACTTTTTTGCAAAACCTTTTTGGAAAATGCTTTGCATGACCCGATCAGCAATGAAATCGGTAAGAGTATTGTTTTCTCAGTTAGCCAGAATCATGCTGCGAAATTGACCCAGATACTTAATGAGATGGCTGATGTGATGTTCCCAGACAAATACAATTCAGATTTTGCTGTGCAGGTTACATCTCATATATCGGATGCCCAGCAGTTTACTATTAATTTTACCAACAACAACCTCTGCGGGTCTGCAAACTTTTTACCTGTTTATAAAACCAGTAAGGCGAGGGTTTGTGTTACAGTTGGCATGATGACAACTGGCTATGATTGCCCGGATTTGTTGAATATTTGTCTTATGCGCCCCGTTTATTCTCCGACTGATTTTATTCAGATTAAAGGACGCGGTACCAGAAAGAATGATTTTTTGGAACAACTTTTTGATGATGATCTGAGATCAGATGTTAAGGAACCAAATAAGACATCTTTCAAACTTTTTGATTTCTTTGCTAATTATGAATACTTCGAAGATGAGTTTGATTATGATGAAGTGTTGAAGCTTCCCCCGTTCCGCAGCTTGAAAAAACCTGATGGTGGGGAAGGAAGGCGCTATTCTACAGACGGTGATTTTGAGAATTTCAATCTTGACACTCTTATGGAACTTACGGAAGAGCAGATTGGTTATGGGGGGATGAAAATCGATCGTATGTTCTTTGAACAATTTGAAGATAGAGTCAAAGATGATACTTTTATCAAAGATAATGTGGAAAAAGGTAAGTGGGATAGTGTGCTTGATTATGTCAATAAGCATATTATGGGGAAACCGGAAGAATTTTACTCACTCGATAAACTCCGCAGAGCTGCAGGGGTGGACAGAAAAATATCTTTACGTGAAATTATGGAAAAAGCATTTGGTTTTATCCCTCATTTTAAATCAAAAGATGAACTGCTGGAAGAAGAGTTTGGGAAATTTATTGCTGATTTCAATCAGGTTGAGATTAGCAAAATTATTCCAAACAAAATCGTTCCTATGAAGTACTTTTTTAAAGCTTATGTCACCGATAACCATTTGCGGGATATTATTGAAACCAGACAGTTTGCCAAACTTAATAACAATCCTACATTTGATATAAATGATTTTAAAGCTGTGCCGGAAGAATGGCGGACAACCATACCTGAATATGTAAAAGATTATGTGCCTTTGAATCAGTTTATGCGTTGAATATATGGATTGACAAGAGATTGAGGATAATTGATTAACGATGCTTGACACTAATACAAAACGAAGAATTGATACCGCCCGCGACATTTTGGTTGGCAAAGTGCCTGACCCAAAATCACAGGTTGAGCAGATTACGATTGCA
>JAUVCU010000221.1 GCA_030590715.1 Lentisphaeria bacterium | reverse complement strand
GCATTGAGGGAAAAGATATCTATTACGGAGTTGGTATTCCAAATCTGACGCGTATAGAACAGGGTAGGGGAGTGTATGATGTAGCTGCCGCGGGCGCCGGGCTGAGAACAAACGATGATGGTTCTGTATCATTGATCGTTTCAGGTGAAAACAGAGGAAGTGAAGCCGTTAAAAGTTTGCGTATGAAGGTTTCGTGGCTGAGAGAAAGTGAGACTTTTTACTTTAGAAACATTCAGCCTAATGAGACTTTCTTCGAAGAATTTCCTGGTTATGATCATAAAAAAGTGAATTATGCGGGGGGCGATACAGTTTCTATTGAAATAATTCCCGACTTTATAGATGATATTGATCAGGCTAATGATGACGGTGAATTTACTCCACTCATCGAAAAAGCTTCAGAAGAAGAAAAGTAATCCCTGAATAGTTGATATATCTCCCTAAAATGATCAGGGAGATATTCAATACTGAATTAGATGTCACTCATGTCCATAATGGCCATGAATATTGAAAGAACGACGACAAAAACGATCCCAGCCAAAAAGAGGATCATAATCGGCTCAAACAGAGCCAGAAGTCTTTTAATAAGCAGTTTTAGTTCGTTCTCAAGTTGTCCGGCAACTTCGTCGAGCATCTCACCCATAGTTCCCGACTGCTCTCCGATTTGAAGCATCTGAATGGCTACCTTCGGAACAAACGGACTTTTGTTTAGAGCTTTCGACAAAGATTTACCTTCGCGAAGTTCACTCGATACATTTGAAAGTGAAAGAGAAATTGATTGATTTTCAATAACTCTTGACGCAATGCTAACAGTATTTAAAAGGTGCACATGGTTCTTTATCAGTACGGCAAGTGTACGGATAAAACGGCAGACTTCCATTGTTTCAAAGAGCTTACCTAAAATAGGGAGAGTTAGAACTGTTTTATGCCACCAGTCCTGAGCTTTTCCCGGTGTTTGGGTTTTTTTCCAAAAAATAAAGATCCCGATAATTGCTCCAACCCAGATAAACCAGTAGCCTAAGGCCACATCACTGATTGTTACCATAAACTGTGTAAGGGCGGGCAGCTCTTTCCCCATATCTATAAACATCTTTGCAAATTTCGGAATAAAAACAGTAAACAGAAGGATGAATACACCGGCTGTTACCAGCAGGATAATAATAGGATACATCGAGCTGGTAATAAGAAAATCTTTTGTTTCGCGGCTGTCCGCAAGGAAACGCTGAAGCTCCTGGATTACCTCAGATAAAGCTCCCGATTCTTCCCCGGCCTCAATCAGATTCGAGTAAAGTTTTGGAAATCTTCGTCCGTGATTTTTGATAAGATCAGAAAGCTTTTTACCTTCGTGAAGCCCTTTACGCAAGTCAGTTATTACTTCTTTTGTTTGCGGATCGACTGAACCTTCGGCCAGGATTCCCAATGATTTTTCAATCGGAATATGTGACCGCAGAAGTGGAGCCAGTCGGTTTGTAAATTCATAAACATTAAACTTATCCCGTTTAAAAATATTTTTAGGGCCGCGGTCATCCATATGGCTGGCTTGTCCTAAAAATTCAAGAGGAAATGCTCCGCGGGAATTTAGTTTTTGGACTGCGTCAGAGTGGGAATCTCCATCGATAAGAATCTCTGTCTTTTTCCCACTACTGTCTATAATTTTAAATCTGAATAAAGCCATAATTGTATTTTAACTTTAATGTTAAGTAATAATTAAATTTAGATTCCATGAATTAATGTGAGGCAACAGCACGGGCAAGCTCTTTCTCTGTCGTAATTCCAGCCTCGACTTTAAGACTTCCATCCTCAAGTAGAGGAACCATACCGTTCTTTACTGCGATCTTAGAAATTGTTCCACTGTCCATATTGTCATTAATAGCTTTTCTAAGTTCGTCATTTACCGTCATCATTTCATAAATTCCAGTACGCCCACGCATTCCGGAACCGTTACAACGCTTACATTTATTGTCTTCAACCTCTCCTTTACCGTTACAGATATCACACACACATCTGATCAGACGTTGAGAAAGCACTCCGATAAGTGATGAAGTGATAAGGAAGTTTTCGATTCCCATATCCTGAAGACGGCTGACTGCTCCGGCTGCGGTGTTTGTATGAAGGGTACTTAGAACTAAATGACCTGTAAGGGCCGCATTAATTGCAATATCTGCCGTTTCACGGTCACGAATCTCACCAACCAGAATAACATCAGGGTCCTGACGTACGATATTCCTAAGTCCGCTGGCGAAGTCAAGACCGATCTTGTGGTTAACCTGCATCTGGGAAAGCCCGCTTGTTTTGTACTCAACAGGGTCCTCGATCGTAATAATTTTACGGTCCCGTGTGTTAAGCATATTCAGCACACTGTATAGCGTTGTTGTTTTACCACTACCAGTCGGTCCAACAACCAGAATAATTCCGTGAGGATGTTTTGCAAGACTACTGAAATCGTCTTCAACCCTCTTGCTCATTCCGATTTTAGAAAGGTCAAAAGAAAGAGCATCTTTTCTAAGAATACGAAGTACAATACTCTCCCCGTGCATTGTAGGGATTGTACTGACACGGATATCCATTTCGCTTCGACCGATTTTTAGATTGGTACGACCATCCTGAGGTAATCGGTTTTCTGCAATATTAAGTCCGCCGACAAGCTTTATACGTGAAGCAACGGCTGGAAATTGTGAGAGCGGTGTGGTGATTATTTCCTGGAGCATCCCGTCAATACGGAAGCGGACTACCATTCTGTTTTCTTCCGGCTCAACATGAATATCACTGGCCATAAGTTCCGCGGCCCGTGCAAACATTTCGTTAACCAGTCGGACAATTTTGGCTTCGCTGGCCAATGAACGAAGTGTTTCTTCGCTTTCATCTCCGCTGAAGTCATCCGCCTCTTCTTCGGCAGCTTCACCTTTGTACACCATATTAAGAAGGTGTTCAATTGTACTGCGCTTCGCCAGGTTGAACGTTACTTCTTTTTTATGTATCTCTTTGAAAAAATACATTGTCGTTTCAATGCTGTATGGATCACATACCAGAAGATTAATCGTTTCAGCATCCCATGACATCGGTAGAAGACATTGGCTGGTAAGATACGACATAGGCATATCCGGATATTGTTCAATCTCAGAATCAATATCATCGTCGTCAATTACGTCTATTTCACTGACTTTCGCATAAGCCAATAGTAAATCGGCTTCGGAAAACAGTCCTTGACTACACAGTTCCCAGTCCAGTACTTCAGGACCCGAAGACTCTTTCAGTCGATCTTCGTATACCGGTAGAAGAGCCGTAAGGTCTTCAATCAGTTCGCTGTGGTAGTCTTTCTTTAAAAAATCCGGCCTTTTCATTATTCTGCGTCTTTTTTATGTTTTTGTTTGATCATTTCAATCGCTTGGCGGTAACGCGCTGTCATCTTATCTACATCACTGTCTTCTTTAATAATTGTCCCTGAGATAACAACAAGAAGCTCTGTTTTTTCAATATTATCACTGACATTTCCAAAAAGATGTTTGATAAAGGGGATATCTCCAATCAATGGCAGATTTTTTTCGATGTTAATAGCTTTTTCTTTCATCAGTCCACCGACGATTGCAGTCCCTCCATCTCTTATTGACAGAGTCGTTTTGAACTGACTCCTTTCAATAATTGGATTACCTTCACTCTCATCACCAGATGTATCAGAAATTTCCTGATCCATTTCAATAGATATAAGTCCACCTTTTGTTATGTGTGGTGTTAGTTTTAGGATGATGCCTGTTTCTTTGTATTGGTAGGAAATCCGAGAGGTATCTGAGCCTGTTGTTCCATTATCTTCTGTTCTTATGGAAATATCTTTACCAATTGATATTATCGCTTCTTTATGACTTTCTGTTAGAATCTGAGGAGCTGAAAGTACTTTTGTATTTGACTTTATTGCATATGCTTTGAATTCTGCATAAGCGTCATGCTTACCATTTTCTACTCGTACAAATGTGCCTCCTATAGTGCTCGAGATGGTTCCTGTTCCACCGATTTTGCTTTTTTGTGTCGTAATGACTCCCCCAGTAGGATTATCTGTTACTGTATCTGTTATAAGCTCATTACCGTAAAAACCTGTTTTAAACCCAAACTCATTATCATCTGTGATATCAACCTGGGCAATAATTACCTGAATTAAAACCTG
>JAUVCU010000142.1 GCA_030590715.1 Lentisphaeria bacterium | reverse complement strand
CCTGTTTGCCGATCAGATAACCGTGAGATGGGCATACGCTGAAAGTTGGTGTAAGTGTAAAATAAGGCAGGCGGAAATTGGTTGCCACTTTCCGACAACACTTTTGCCGAGTCGCAGAAGTATTCAGCACCTGTAGAATGTACCATAGAGCGCATGTACAACAGTGAGCTATCCTGAATCAAACTCGTATTAACGTATGAGTTCAAGCTTCAGCTTCTTGCCAAGTCGTTGAAGTATTCAATATGCTGTAGAAGTAGAATGTACCATAGAGCGCATGTAGAACAGTGGGATGACCCGCAACCAGAATCGTATTGTCGTGTGAGCTCAAGCTTCAGTTTGCTTATGCTTAAGAGGTTAACTGCTCCAGACTTTGTATCACCATCTGCTGTTCCACGTTCGTTAAGCCTTCGAAGATTGGTAAAGAGAGCATTTGCTCATAACACTTCTCTGCTTTAGGGCACAACCCGGGTGCTGTATCCAAATTGTTCTGGTAGTACGGATGAAGGTAAACAGGGATGTAGTGAACGTTTACGCCGATTCCCTGTTCCCGCAATCGACTGAATATTTCAGCTCGATCCAGTGATTCATCCAGCTTCACAACGTAGAGGTGGTATGAATTGAAGTTACCGCTATCCGTTTTTAATGGCGTTATCTTTTCATTTTCAGCAAATGCCGCATCATATACTTTTGCTATTTCATTGCGTTTTTTTATCCACCCGTTCAGCTTCTTTATCTGGCTGATTCCTAAAGCACACTGAATATCGGTAATCCTGTAATTGAAGCCTAAGTCGAGCATTTCGTAAAACCACGACCCTTTTTCCATTCGCTGTGCATGATCAGTTGTAATGCCGTGGTTTCTGAACGTTCTCATTTTGTCAGCCAGTTCTTTGCTGTTGGTCACGATTGCTCCGCCCTCACCGGTAGTGATGTGCTTGACCGGATGAAAGCTGAAGCAGGTCATATCGGCTAGAGTTCCAACTTTTCTACCTTTGTATTTTGCTCCGATGGAGTGGCAGGCATCTGATATTAAAGTAAGGTCATATTTCCGGGCAATTTTTCGCAGAGAACCATAGTCACACGGCTGGCCTGCATAATCAACCGCTATAATCGCTTTCGTTTTTGTAGTGATAAAGCTTTCTACAGATTTCGGGTCAATAAGAAGGGAGTCTGGTGAAATATCGGCAAAGACTGGAGTTGCACCCTGATACAGCACTACGTTTGATGTAGCCGCAAACGTTATAGGAGTTGTTATAACTTCATCTCCGGGCTCTAGGCCAGCGGCAAAAACTGCGGCGTGTAGAGCCGCTGTTCCACTGGAAATTGCAACACCATATTTTGCGCCGGTTACTTCGCAGATTGCTTTTTCAAATTCCTGAATTTTCGGACCAGTCGTTAAATAGTCGGATTTCAGGACTTCAATAACAGCTTGAATATCGTCATCGTCAATTGTCTGCCTGCCGTACGGAATCATAAAATCAAACCTGTTTGGATTTATACATTATTGAGGTAAGCACCATCTGTTTCAAGAAAGTCATTGATAAATTCTTTTGTCTGTGCGCTATCAAGCCATAGGTCGTTATTATTGCTCGCATAGGCAAATCCTTCAGGGCAGTGTTTTCCTCCATTTTCTTCGTGAATCTTTTCCGAATCTCACCAGTTCAAAGTCGGCTGGATCACAAAGAATTTATTAAATTCCAGAGTGTTAATTGCTTCATCCGCGGGAATCATTAGTTCGTGCTTTTTCTCCCCGGGTCTAGCACCGATAAGTTCGATCTCACAGTCTTTACATACCGCTTTGGCAAAGTCGCGCATAGTACAGCTTGGTATTTTCGGCACGTATATTTCTCCACCCTGCATCGTTTCAAAAGCTTTCAAAACCAGTTCTACCGCTTGCGTAAGCGTGATCCAGAAGCGGGTCATCTCACCATCGGTAACGGTAAGTTTCCCTCCTTTCTCTGCTCAAGGAAAAACGGGAGAACAGAGCCCCTGCTTCCCAAAACATTACCGTATCTGACTATTGAAAACCTTGAGTCTAAACCATTGGCCATCGATTCGTTAGCCGCAATGAAAAGTTTATCGGAGCATAGTTTTGTCGCACCGTAGAGGTTGATCGGATTGGCCGCTTTATCTGTGCTTAAAGCTACAACCCTGGATACCTTCTGCTGAATCGCCATTCTGATAATATTCTTTGCTCCGAGGATATTCGTTTTGATCGCTTCAAAAGGATTATACTCACAAGCCGGAACCTGCTTTAATGCCGCCGCATGAATAACGTAATCTACACCATGAAGGGCCTCAAATAGGCGTTTTTCTTCCCTTACATCTCCGATAAAGTACCGTAGGCAGCGATATTCTTTTGGTGAAAACTTCTGGCTCATCTCAAACTGTTTCAGCTCATCACGTGAAAAAATGATGAGTTTGTTCGGCTTATATCGTTCAAGAATAATTTTGACAGCGTGCTGCCCGAATGAACCGGTTCCTCCTGTTATCAAGATATTTTTACCATTCAGCATAGTCGACTCTGCGTGCCTATCGTATTCTTTTGTAAATAGTATATAGCAGAATAGCTCAAAAGAAAAGAGTTCTTCAAAAACGTAAATCTGCACCTTCTATATACAAATCATCACGCATCGTTCGGGCCTGGTTTTCGATAGTCACAAACTATTTTGCTGAGGAAATACCGGCTTTTCGTCCGCTGGAAATTGCCCATTGAATGTTATATCCACCACAAGGCCCGTCAATATTCAAAACTTCCCCGGCAAAATAAAGCCCTTTTAGCAGTTTACTTTCCATGGTATTAGAGTCGATATCTTTTAGCTTTATCCCGCCACGGGTAACCATTGCACGCTCAAATCCCTCTGTTCCTGTCATGTGGAAAATGTAGTTTGAGATTAGGTCGGCCAGAATATCCTTCTGCTCATCTGTCATTTTATCGGCTTTCACACCGATAAGATTTCCGGCTTCGGTGCAGAGTTGATTTACCAGACGTTGTGGTAAAAATTCAGTAAGCAGCTTATGGATTCTATTTTTAGGATTATTTTTAGCCCAGAAGTTAAACTTCCCTATCCAGCCAGAATAATCCATATCGGCGCGAAAATTAAAGCTGACTGGAACAGATTTCGCTTTTTGTAGAAGATCGGCGACATCTCCGGAAAGATCGAGCAACCTCAGACCCGTTAACCCTTTGTGGGTACACATTATTGAGCCACGTTTGATCTTATTCTGGTAGCGCTTGTGATCTATAAAGAAACTGGCATCGGTGATTGTCAGTCCGCTCAATTCTCCCGGCCATGTTTCTTCACACTGCAGTGCGACCATCGCGGGCAATAGCTTCGTAACTTTATGCCCCGCTTTTTTCGCCAGCGGATAACCGCCACCGGTTCCGCCGACCTTGCTGTAAGAGCGGCCTCCGGTTGTCACTATTACATTCTTCGCTCTCAGCTCACCCTGTGTGGTAACAACACCGCAAAGTTCATCATTCTCAATAATGATATCTTCAACAGTGATCTCGTTTATAATCTTTACGCCGAGGCGTTCGCATTCAGTTACCAGAACTTCAACAACCTCAACCGCGCTATTAGACTCTGGAAAGATGTGAAACCCGTCATACGACCCTGTTTGAAGGCCAAGTTTATGGAAAAAATCTTTTAACTCATCTGAAAAGAATTCATTTAAAGCTGGTCGAAGGAATTTACCGCCGGAGCTGAAGCCTTTAATAAAATCTTCCATCGTGGCATTGTTTGATAAATTGCATTTACCTCCGCCTGAAACAAGAATTTTTGCCCCAACTTTTCTCAGCTGTTCGAGTATTACCACGCGCTTTCCGTTGCGGGCTGCAAAGATCGCGGAAGCCAGACCTGATGGTCCTGAACCGACGACTATTATGTCTGTTTTAATGTCTTCAATCACTGGCGCAATTTTTTCCTTATATAGGGAGTAAACGGGTTTGTACTATTCAATAAAATCTTGATATTATCACCAATCAAATTTTAAGCAATTTAAAAAGGAAAAATAAGATGACTTACAAAGAAGAGTTCATTGAATTTATGGTTGAGTCTGGAGTTCTTACTTTCGGAGACTTCACTACAAAGTCAGGACGTAAAACTCCATTCTTCATCAACACAGGAAACTACGATACTGGAGAGCAGATGGGGAAGCTTGGTTATTACTATGCCAAAGCCCTAAACGACACTCTTGGTAAAGAGTTCGACTGCCTGTTTGGTCCTGCATATAAAGGGATTCCTCTTTGTGTTACTGCTTCTATCAGCCTGGCTCAAGACTTCGATCACAACTGTACTTTCTGCTTCAACCGTAAAGAAGCTAAAGATCACGGTGAAGGTGGAAATATTGTCGGTCACAAACTTCAGGACGGTGAAAACGTAGTTATCATCGAAGACGTGACAACAGCCGGTACTTCTATCCGCGAAAGCGTTCCGCTTCTAAAAGCGACAGCAGACGTAAACATCAAAGCTCTTGTGGTTTCTGTTGACCGTCAGGAACGTGGAACAACTGAAAAATCTGCTCTTGCTCAAATTCAAGAAGATTTCGGAATTCAGCCTGTTCCTATCGTAACACTTGATGAGATCGTTGATTATCTATATAATAAAGAATTAAATGGTAAAGTTCTTATCGATGATGAGATGCTAAGCCGTATCAACGCTTACCGCGAGGAGTACGGCTGTAAATAATACAGGACGTACCCAATGCACTTTGAAAATGTAAAGAAAACAGTCTTATCTGTTTCCTGTTTGTTCATAGTGGCCTCCAAAACTGAGGCCACCGATGTTCATCGACTCGACGGATATATTCATCGGAATGTTCAGGAATTAATTCAGGTCGACGATTTCTTCATTTTCAAAGTCAGCGGTAAAAGCTACACGCTTGATTCCAGGCGTATCAAAAAAATCATTGATGATTCCGGCACCATTATTTTTGAAAAGATGGATCTCACCGCGAAAAAGATAGTTATTCCCGGCTCTCCGATCCGGTTTATTTTTACTAAAAATGGCGAATATGCCGCTGATGGAACGTGGAAATCCAAAGGAATATTTCAGATCTCAGGTTATCCGCCTGATGGTGTTTACTTCCAATATGCCGACTCCGGGAAACTCGAAAGAAAATTTACTATAAAGAACAATGCGCTGAACGGACCTTGTACCGTTTTATATCCCTCTGGCTACGAGAGTCGAATTGGTGATTTCGTCGATAATAAAGAAGTTGGAATGAGCAAACTTTTCTACCAGACAGGTGAACTCAAGGGCGAATCA
>JAUVCU010000108.1 GCA_030590715.1 Lentisphaeria bacterium | reverse complement strand
GGAGAAGGTAACGGTCCTATTTCGGCTGCAGTTCATGCTCTTAAATCTTTTGATAAAATCAAAGAATTCACTCTTGTTGATTTTTCAGAGCAGACACAAGGAGCTGATGCGGATGCAAAAGCTCTAGCATTTGTTGGAATTCAAAAGGGTGAATCCGGTAAGCCTGTTTACGGAGCAGGCGAACACGCAAATATTGATAAAGCTGCTATAAAAGCTTTATTTGTTGCCCTTAATAAATTGTAGTTATAATGGCGGGATTAATCTCCCGCCATTGAGTTGTCATCGTTTCTTGTAACCCGAAGGTAAGACAGATTGAAAACTAAATTCATCATTATTCCAACCATTGTGTTTGCTCACTTTTTGTTGATCTCACTATTTATTTTTACCGGAGATGATTCCGCTGATTCTGGAAATGAAACGACGGAAGAGGTCGATAATGACTCTTCCGCAGTCACAGGCGGCAATACCAATGAAGTAGATAACGGAGATTTGGTATCAAATATTGAATCGTCAGTGTCTTCGGAGCTGGATAATACAAAGTATTATGAGGTTAAGGCAGGGGACAGCCTGTCGAGAATCTCTAAGAAAGTTTATGGAGATTCTAAACACTATCTCTATATATATAACGCGAATTCTCAAAAGATGAAGTCGCCATCATCTGTCAAAGTCGGGCAAAAACTTATAATTCCACCTCTACCCTAAATACACAGGATCTTAGAATGTCTCAAGTCTCTACGAAGGTTTTTATTGTTAGTGTAAATATCGCGTTTATTCTCGGAATGATTACCCACAAAGGGTGTTTTTCTACTTCCTCAGAACAAGAGGCTCCTAAAGTTGTGGAGGTGAAGGTTGATGAATCAAAAGGCGCTTTAAAACCTAAAATCAAGAAACCTGTTGCTCCTAAGCCTAAAAAAAGAGTACTAGTTCCAAAAGGTTTTGATTATTCGAAGGCTGTTGTAGGTCAAATAAAAGAACTGAAAGACAGTAACCTGCCTACTTCCGGTATCTTTATCGATATGAAAACCAGAAAAGTTCTGTGGGCAAAAAATCCAAGAACAGCTGTCCCGATAGCTTCTATGACTAAGATGATGACACTGCTTTTAGCCCTTGAAGATATAATGAGGCCTAACAACATTACGTCTAAAACAGTTGTTCAAGTAACGCGTGAAGCTTTTAAAGTTGGTGGCAGCCAGGTGTATCTTGATCCCAAAGAATCTTTTACATTAGCTGAGCTTTTGAAGGCCGTTTCTATTAAAAGTGCTAATGATGCCGCTTTTCTCGTGGCCCAGTTTCTGGGTGGAGGAGATGTACACTCTTTTGTAAGGCGCATGAACGACCGTGCATTGCAGCTCGGAATGAAAAAAACGAAGTTCTATAATCCACATGGCCTGCCTGGCTCAACTTCGCGCAAAGATAATGTCAGCTGCCCTGAAGATCTTGTTCTACTTGCTGAGCAATTATTAAAATATCCCCCTACAACAAAGCTCTCTTCTATTTGGAGAGACAAGTTTAGAAATGGTACGTTTGATCTTCAGAATACCAACAAGCTTGTTGAAGGTAATAAGTATGGCGGTGCAATTGGTGTAGACGGTATGAAAACCGGATATATCAAACGGTCAGGCTTTTGTAATACTATCACCTGCAAAAGGGGAGGGCGAAGAATTATTGCTGTTGCTACAGGTTTTAGAACTTCAGCTAAACGGGATAACTTCATGCGAAAGCTGCTTGATTGGGGCTACCAAAAATAACGTTTACATTCGCTCTTAGTTTTAAAATGTTTTTCCTGCAATCCACGATTATTTTTCATAGTTGAATGATTTAGTATTTAAGGTATACTGAAGGTGTATATAATATCTTAAATTTAAATAAAAGAATCTCAATGAGAATAATAACGTCATTTGCTAAAGGACTCAGAATAATGGAGTTTATTGCGAATTATCCTAAAGGGGTAAAAGTTGCAGAAATATCCAGAGCTCTTGATATGCCTTCATCAAACCTATCGCTTTTCTTAAATACATTAGTAAGTACAGGCTATGTACTAAAAGATCAGTTGACCGGACGTTATATACTTTCTCAGAAGCTTTTACAGCTGTCTGAGAATATAAACAAGAACTTTTATGAAGATCTTATCCTGCTTGCAAATGATGAGATGGAAAGTTTAGCTGCGAAATACAATGAAAATGTGCTTCTTTCCGTCCTTAATCAAACACACCTTAAGGTTATTCACGAGATCCATTCTACTCAGAATATTCAGATCATGAATAATGAGGAAGAGATCTTTATCCCCCATGTTACAGCATTAGGGAAAGCGATTTTATCGACGTACAGCGAGAAGGAATTGTCAAAATATTTCAATTTCATTGATTTTCCGAAATACACAGACCGCACCGTCAATGATGAGCAGAGCTTGAGAAACGAGCTTGAAGAAGCGAAACGCAATAAATTTACTATCAACCGCGGTGAATATGATAATGATATTTACGCGGTAGCGGCTCCAATTAAAGTGAATGAAAACATGACTGTGGCAATATGTGTTCAGTATCCGTGTTTCAGGCACAGTGAAGACAAGCTAATCTCCTATGGTCAGGAGCTTCAGGCTACAGCCTCTAGAATCAGACAGTCTCTTAAAAAACTTAGCACCAGAAGATAGATATATTAAAATCCACCAAAAGCAGGTCTTTTTGGACTGTTCTCCCTTCTTTTGGGGTGTTACTTCTCATAAATCAAACGATAATATATTGTAGGGAGTGTTTTCTATAGATATATGTCAATCGATATTGGCGTGTAGAAAACAGCAAGAATTATATGATAAGCTTTTTTGTTAAACACTGGTAAATGTTAAACAAAGTTAGAGGTTGTTATGATTTATCGTCTGGAAGACCGTGTGTTGTTTGATGCAGCTCTGCCTGTAGATGTCGCCGATGTTGAAGCTGCTTCCCAAGTCACTGAAGATTCGAGCTGGGAACAGAATGAAGAAAACGGCGAAAAGGTCGATGGTTCTGCAAAACAGAATGGGGCCGCTACTTCATCGGGTGCGGAAGAAGTCGCTGATGACTCATCAGACCTGCCTGGTTTGAGTGAGCTCCTGACCGAAATTGACTCAATTGGTGACGTTGATAACAACGAATTATTTATTGTCGATACATCTGTTCCGGATTATGAAACTATTATAGAGCACGTGCCGGAAGGAGCTCAAATTGAACTGATCGACTCAGTCAACGGAATCGATCAATTGACCGAAATAATTGGCGGTTACGATAATATCTCAGAGCTTCATATTATTTCCCACGGAAAACCGGGCGAGTTTATTCTTGGCGGGGATACAATAACAGCAGGCAATATGGCAGAATATTCAGATGATATTTCATCCTGGAATGACTCTTTAGTCGATGGTGGGGATATTCTGTTTTATGGATGTGAAATCGCTAAAACTGCTGATGGCGAAGCTCTGCTGTCTCACATTGCAACAATAACCGATACCGATGTCGCAGCTTCTGTCGACAGAACCGGTATTGCCGGAGACTGGGATCTGGAATATTCGACTGGTAATATAGAGGCCGATGCTATTACAGTTACCGACTACGATTTCAACCTTGCAAATTACACCTTGGATTATACATCCGGCGGATCTTTAGCCGATACTCTTTGGGATTCCGTAAATGAACAATGGGATGTTTTAACTGGCGATACCATCACGATAACAACAGATCAGGGGTCTGTAGATGCAACCGTGTCTTTTGCAGATCTTGATGGAGACGCAACAGATCTGGAGATAGTACTTACGACGGATGCTACCATTGCAATTGGTAATGATATTACGATAAATGGTGATGTTGATGCCGATGGAGATATCGATGTTGCTTTTGATGGAGGTAACTCTGGAGGCACAGATAGTGGTGCTACTTCCTGGGATGACATTGACTATAGTACTACTACAGCTGACGGGCATATAATATTTAATATTTCCAGTGGTTCTGTAGATATGGATTCGGTGATCCTCCAGCACGGAGGATTCAAGGGTTCTAGTGGAGGTGCTATTTTTGTGAACGGGCAATCGGTGCTTAATGTAACTGATTCAATCTTTTCTGAAAATGTGGCAGGATCAGGTGCTGGTATCGGTGCGGAGGGGGATGCTGTATTGTCCATTGAAAACTCTACATTTTATAAAGGATCATCTCGAGATGGTGCAGGTATTAAACTGAAGGATGACGTTGTGGCGACGGTTATAAATTCGACATTCTCCAATAATTTTGGATCGTATGCTTCGGGGAAATGGGGGATGATAGGCACGTTTAATTCTTCGACCCTTAATCTGGTAAATAGTACCGTGACAAATAACTATGGTGCATCGGCCGTTTCTGCATATTCAGACGGTTCAACGATCAACGTGGTTAACAGTATTATTGCTCAAAATGAGTTCGAAGATATAGATATGGCGAAAACTCCGTATGATTTGTATAATCTATCAGACGCGACAGTAAACGTAATGAATAGCTGGATCGGAACGACCAATGTGACAGGAATGACAAATACGCTGACTGGTAATGGTGGTGTTGATTTGGCTGTTCCTTCTTTTAACGGTGGAGCGGTTCCAACGATTGGTGTGTCGGGAACCGTTGCGGATGATGCCGGTGTCGATGTGCACCTGCTTGGTGGGACGTTGTATGCTGTTGATGCTGCAAAGGTTTATACTCTTGATGGAACTGAAGTTATCGATCCGGGCATTTCATCAGCAAATCTTTTGAACAAGATGGATGCACGGGGATATACCCGCCCTGACGGCGTGCCCGATATGGGAGCTTTCGAGGTTAGAGGTACTGTTGATGATACCGCGAGTGTAGGTGAGGATAACTCTGTAACCATTGATGTTCTCAATAATGACTTAGATATTAATAAAGATATAATATCTATTGTCGCAGACTCGATAGCTGGAGCTTCTCATGGGACTGCTTCTATTGTAAACGGAAAAATAGTTTACACTCCAGATGCAGACTATAACGGAAGCGATACATTTACATATACATTGAGTGACAATTCAACCGCTACGGTCACAGTGACAATCAACGCTGTTGATGATGCGCCGGTTGCAGTTGATGACACCGCAACAGCAACAGAGGATATTCCTGAGACAATAACTGCAGCAAGTTTGATCGCTAATGATACTGATATTGATGGAGGAACTAAGGAAATCGTGAGTGTGGCTGACGGAGCTCATGGTTCTGTGGCAATTGTCTCCGGCGATATTGTTTATACTCCTGATACTAACTTCAATGGTACTGATACATTTACTTATACTTTGAACGATGGCTCAACAGCAACGGTTACTGTTACGGTCGCTCCTGTTGATGATGCACTGATTGCAACGTCAAGTACTTCGGCAACTACACAAAGTACAACTGCAGTTAACTTTGCCGCTTCGGCTGCGTTCACTGATGTGGATGGTGATACTGTAGCCTATTCGTCTGCAGATTTGCCGGCCTGGTCAAACATTAATGCAAATACTGGTGCTGTTACAGGTACTGCAGGAGTTCTTGGAGATTACACATTTACAGTCACAGCAGATGATGGAACATCAACAACAGATAACACAATAACGTTAACAGTGACAGAGGCTCCTCCAACTCCGCCTCCTCCAGTGGATGTTCCGAATATAGTTCCTCCTTTGAATGCGACGGTAATAAATACGGATGTATTCGTGAGTACGGCTCCGGATATTATACAAAGTGATTACACAACGAGTTATAGCCTGTTCTCAGAAGGCGATGCTGTTTTATCTAGCTTTGTAAGTCCAATTACCCTGTATAACCCGGCAGCGCCTTTGAACTCGCCAATAGTAAATATTACAATTGATTCAGTCGGATTTGTTACTGTTCCGAAATTCTCTCTTTCTGGATCGGAAACGTATCGGCTATCCGGCGGTATTTTTAG
>JAUVCU010000150.1 GCA_030590715.1 Lentisphaeria bacterium | reverse complement strand
CGAGATCAATAAGTTTAGAAGTGCTGTTCTTATCCAGCTGGTCTATCTGTTCTAATGTTAATGGAAACATAGTTTGTTACCGCTCTTTTGATTAAAATTTAATAATCATAAGCTTTATGAGTGTTAAGTCAAGAAAATCTTAATAATCTATCCGTGTTATGTGTATAAAAAATCGTAGTTTTGCCGATACTAAATTGTATAGATTATTGCCGGTAAATATGGAGTCGAAGAAAGTGGATGTAAATAACATAAATGCTTTTACGAATGTGGTTGTGAATACGCTGGAGACGACGTGCTCGGCTAAGCCATTCCGGTGTCGTGATTTCAGTAAGGTTTCCGGCGACGAGTTTACTTATAATGGTGTTCTTTGTCATTTTGATTTTACCGGACTGTTAGGCGGGTCGATGATGTTGAGCCTAACACCGGAAGTCGCCATGAAAATTTATGGCGCAATGATGATGGAGGAGGTTGACGAAATTGACGAAGATGTGGCAGATGGTTTTGCTGAGATCGGTAATATGATTGTCGGTAATGTGAAGGCTGATCTGGCTGAGTGTAAACTCGACTTCGGGTCTGTTTCTGTCTCTCACGGGCAGGGGGAGGCAACTGAATATGTTACCGGAAAAGAGTGGCTTCATATTCCAATGGCTTTTACCGATTGGGGTGAATTCTCGCTCTTCTTAAATGTAACCGAAACCGCATAAAAAAGTGCACCGTTTAAAGTGCGCTTGTTAAAACATAATCTCTAATCAAAATTGACGCTTCGAAGAATTTCTCCATCAAAGCTTTTAACTTCGATTTTGTTCTCATAGATCAACCCGTAAGATTTAGGATTACCTTCTTTGGGAAGGGTTGTCGATCCTGGATTCAGAATAAATACTTCGCCCTGTTTTTCCGCAATTGGAATATGAATGTGGCCGAAAGCGAATACGTCTCCGGCATTCATCGGTGGAAGTTCTTCCGGGTTGTAGATGTGGCCATGGCTTAGAAAGATCTTTCTATCTTCCATTACCACAATCGAATATGTTTCCATCATCGGGTATTCAATCAGCATCTGATCCACTTCACTGTCACAGTTGCCGCGAACAGCTGTTATCTTGCTTTTGTATTTGTTAAGAACCTCGGCTACTTCAGCAGGGTTGTAGCTTTCCGGAATCGGATTCCTCGGACCGTGATACATAACATCGCCAAGAATTATAAGCTGATCAGCTTTTTCTTTTTCAAAGCATTCAAGAGCTTGTTTTGCATTGGCAAGAGAGCCGTGGATATCTGATATAAAAAATAGTTTCATTGTAGTGCCTTTCAGTTTACTTTTTCCAGAATGAAGGAAGGAAAATTACCAATACTGTATATATCTCAAGCCTTCCAAGTAGCATCGCAAAAGACAAGATCACTTTTGCTGCGGGTGGCATCCAGTAGTAAGTACACGATGCTCCAACTTTAGAAATACCCGGTCCAATATTGCCAAGTGATGCGACAGAGGCTGAAAGCGATGTCAGTAGATCTATATTTTCACCTTTATACTTAAATAGTGTTAGAATAAATGCAAAAGCAATGAATAATCCGACAAATATGACAATAAATGTCACTACTTTGTGGAGTGTTCCTGTGTCGATCCGCTCTTTGTTGAGACGGATATTTGATATCTGCCTCGGGAACAGACAGCGCTGAATTTGTGAAATGCTGTACTTTAGTGCGAGTATTATGCGTGATACTTTTATTCCGCCCCCGGTTGAACCACCACATCCACCAATAAACATAAGCCCTAATAGAATTAGTGCAGAGTAAACAGGCCAAAGGTCAAAATCCGCAGTACAGAAACCGGTTGTGGTCATGATTGAAACAACCTGGAATACCGAGTAGCGGAATGCATCGGCAATTCCGACGTTTTCAATTGTTGCTCCGGCGGTCGTCATTATTTGTCCTCCGTAAACAGAGAATGTAATGACCGCTGTGGCAACAGCAGTTATACCAAGGTAAAACCTGAACTCTTCATCTTTGAAATAGAAGAGTGGTTTTCCAAGTAGAGCTCTGTAGTGAAGTACAAAGTTGCATCCGGCAAGAAACATAAAGATAGTGATTATGTAGTCTACATATGCGCTGCTGAAGCCGGCAACACTTCCCTGGCTTGTAGAGAAGCCTCCAGTTGCAAGTGTTGCACAGGTATGACACCAGGCTTCGAACAGGGTCATTGGTCCAGCCCAAAGAAGCAGTGTCTCCACAATTGTCATCAGGAAATAAACACTCCATAGGATTTTTGCAGAGCTGGCAATCTTTGGTGTTAGTTGGTCTGAAGTCGGCCCCGGAACTTCGGCATTGTAAAGCTGTTGCCCGCCGATTCCCAAAAATGGTAGAATAGCAAGAGAGAGTACGACAATTCCCATACCTCCAAGCCAGTGAGTCATTGCGCGCCAGTAAAGCAGTCCGCATGGCAGGTCTGCTATGCCTTCTTTAAGCTGCGTTCCATTAGTTAAGTCAAGTCCAGCTTGAAGAACACTTGATCCGGTTGTTGTAAAACCTGACATTGTTTCAAATATGGCGTCATACCAGTGAATATGGCTGACGAGCATGTATGGGATGGCTCCGAATATTGATGCTGCAATCCAACCGATTGTTACGATTCCGAAACCTTCTCGAACGCCAAGGTTGTACTTTTCTCCTTTACTCAGGTAGTAACCAAATGTCCCTAGTACAATTGCTATGACCCCGGATATGGACAGCATTTGAGTGTCTTTTATGCTGTCGTTCATCCATATTGATACTGGGGTAGAGGTCAATATGGTCAGTCCGATAATCGCAATGAGTGCAGATACTACATTAATTACTGCTCTGCTGTTCATCGTCTGAATAATCCTTTATTAATGAAAAGTGGCTCCAGATCTTTGATCGTTTCCTTGGTGGCAATTGTCGCTACAATGTCACCTGCAAGAAGCTTCAGATCTCCTGTCGCAGACAGTACTTCATCTTTGCGGAAAACAAGACCGAATGTTGTGTTTTTAGGGCATTTGCACTCCCCGATCTTCTTGTCTTTACATGGTGAAGTCTCTGTTACCTGGAATTCATAAATATATGACTGAAGTCTGTGGAGAGCGGCTTCAATGCAGATGTTTCTTTCCGCTCTCGTAAGACTGCGAAGTACAGAGTTTGAAGCCACAAGGCTGGCGCTGAATCCGCAGTCGATCATTTTGATCGATGGTACGATGTCGTTGTATTCAGATTTGTTGGTGATTGTCACAACTTTTTTTGCACCTTCTTTTTTCGCAAGAATGCAGCTGAGGATATTGTCTTCATCATCCTTCAGGGCGCTTATGAAAATATCGCATGAGTTAATTCCAGCCTCGGCAAGGATCTCTTTTTCTGTCGTATCTCCGCAGATGACCATCATGTTGGAGTCCAGTTCATCAAGCAGTGCTTCCCCTTTATAGCGGTCGATGTCAATCAGTCTTACCTGATTGCCCATTTCGCTCAGGTCTTTTGCCAGGTGTTTCCCGATTATCGTTGCTCCTGCGATGATAACTTTCTGGGATTTAGGCGGTGTCTCTGTCGCCCAGTTGATGAACTTTTCTACTTTTTCCTTTTGTCCGGCAATGTAAACTTCATCACCTTTTTTAATTGTGGTGTTACCACGAGGAGGAATTGTTCTTCCATTACGGATTATCGCCGCGATCCGGATAGAATTAAGTAGGTTTTTGTTCGGAAAATCTGCCAGTTTTATTTTGCAGATCGGAGACGACCGTTTTACCGCAAATGCAGTCATTATCGCATTCGGGTTACTGAACCTGATCTTTTCAAGAATCGACGGGTTTTCAACGGTGTCAATGATTTTGTTAACGCACTCAAGTTCAGGAATTACAATACCTTTCAGGCCGAAGCTTTCTGGTGAAATATCATCTTCCGGAGAAAAAAGGTCATGTGATGAGAGTCTGCAGATCGTATTTGTTACGCCCAGTTTTTGGGCTATTTGGCAGGCAATAATATTAGTTGATTCAGATCCTGTCGCTGCAATTAGCAAATCCGATTGATGAGCTTCTACTCTTTTAAGAGTTTGTGATGTTGCTCCATTTCCATTGTATGTCATTACATCAAGGTGATCTCTTAGGGTATCCAGTTTTTCTGCTTGATTGTCAATGATGATTACATCGTGCTTGTCATTACAAAGTGTTGAAGCCAGGTCTTTACCTAGAATACCAGCCCCAATAATTGTTATTCTCATTATAAATGCCGGGTTTTTTGGATTGTTTTTTTGTGGAGGGAATAGACTTATTTGAAGTCGAACGTATAGCTGAATAGTTCTGCTATTTTAGTGCATACGTTCTCTTCGTCTGGTCCTTCAACCTGGAGGGTCACTTCATCACCATGTTGAATTCCGAGAGATAGAAGGCTTAGAATACTGTTTAAATCAGATTCTCCAGCGGCACTTTTTACCACGAAAGTATGCTCCGGGTAATTTTGTACTTCTGTCAGGATCATGCTTGAAGGTCTGCAATGGATTCCTGCTGAATTTTGTATTGTTGTTGTTTTCTCTATCATTTTTTATTTTTTTGTTATTAGTATGAATAAGTATAAATGTGCCATAAAGTGGCGTAAAAGCAATATCTATATTGAATAGTACCTCTTTTTAAAAGGGTTTTGCTTCATTTATTAAGAATTTCCGTATCGTATGAGTTCTAAAAGGCAGCCTAACAGAGTGAGTTGTTGCCCCTTTGAAAGCACTCTGTTGTGTCGTGTTTGAGTTCTTTCCAGTTTAACATATTCCTCAATTGTTGACTGCATTAAGTCTTTGCGCAATGGAGTGAATTTTTCAGCATAGCATACTTCCGGTTTTGAATTGCTGTTTGAGCTCGCAACATGAAGCTCAATATATTCCGGATAGAATACCACAACCATATGCATAAACTCTGCAGAGTCTCCTATTGTTTTTTCGAGATGGTAAAGCCCTGCAGGAACAATCATTACTTCATGTGGTTTTAGTGCTCTTGTGAGCCCGGGAAATGAAAATTCGGTAACGCCGGAAATCTGTATGAATAATTCAGGGTATTCATGTGCTACAGAATCTTTTGGATTACTGGAGTTGTGTTCTGGCGGAACGATTATTGGTTTTTGATCTGTTTC
>JAUVCU010000213.1 GCA_030590715.1 Lentisphaeria bacterium | reverse complement strand
AGATCAGCCGTCGGTTCGTCAAAGATCAAAAACTCCTTATCGCTTAGAATAGTCCGGGCAATCGCAAGCCTGCGGCATTCTCCACCGCTGAACTCAGATCCATGTTCGCCAACATAGGTATCAAGACCGTTTTCAAGCTTTCCAACAAAATCAAAAGCACACGCTAGATTCAGAGCCTCATTAACCTCCGCGTCTGAAGCATTTGAATTTGCAACCATAATATTTTCTCGGATAGTAGAGTTGAACAGATACGGTTTCTGAGAAACAGCAGAAACAAATTTTCCTATTTCATCCGTTCCATAGTGTGATGAATCTGAATTACCGAAGCTGATAGATCCGCGATTAAGCTCCCAGAACTTATAGATCAAATTCACAATTGTCGATTTACCGACTCCACTCGGACCGGAAATGATAACTGACTCACCACGGTTAACTTTTAAATCAAACGACTTCAAAACATTCTCAGAGTCAGAAGTATAAGCAAACTCCGCATCAGCAAATTCGATATATGACAATTCATCCAACGCCCCTTTTGGTTCATCAATTTGAGTATCGATAACCTCGAACAACTCACCAGCAGCCTTGTCGACTTGGGGAATGAATTGAGCGGCAGATGTCAAAGGAATAATTACTTCGAAGCCGGCCATAACACCGAGAAGAATCGGGGCAACGAGAAGTCCGCTGATTGTGCCGCTCGAAACGAGAGGAGCCACAGAGATCATAAGAGCAAAAACAGTTGCGTACATGACAAAAGTAACCAGATTCTCTCCAACAGACAACAGATGAGAATTCTTCTTCTGCAGAACCAGCAACTTATCACTCACGGCTGTTATTTTTTCTTTATGAGCATCCAAAAGCCCATACGTTACCAATTCAGGCATGCCCTGAACATAGTCGATAATCATATTGTTCAATTCCCCCTGAAGCGATGACACACGTTTACCGTATCGAAGACCAACAGAAAAAGAAAAAGCAGGAACAACAACACAACCGGTAAATACGCCGCAGAAAACAATCAAAGCAAAAGAAGGGTCGAACCGATAGTAAATGCCAGTGAGCCCAAGCGAGATAATAAAAGCGCTTGAATACGGCACGAGCAATCTAGAATGAACCAGCTCGACACTTTCAACATCCTCAATAACACGCTTCAATAGATCTCCGCTTTTCCTGAACTGGAATTTTGCGGGGATAAGCGGCTCTATTGAGTTATAAAATTGCACCCGTAACTTTTCAGAAACCAGAAATGTAACCTGATGTGTGACCAAACGCTCAAGGTATCTGAAAGCAGCTCGTGAGATACCAAAGAAACGAACACCGACAATTGCCAAAGAGAGTTCAGCAATATTAGGGTGAAGCGCCGCTTTTGAGATCAAAAGAGCAGAAGTCATCATAAGTCCGATACTGCTGCTGAAAGTAGCAACACCGAGCATAATTGAAGCAAGAGCAAGCCACTTAAAGCTCCAGAGAAATGAGATAATACGTGTAATATTTTTCATTACCCACCTACTCCAGCTTTAATCAATTCTGAAAAATATCCTCGTTCTGAAATAAGCGACTCGTACGTTCCAATTGAATCGATTCCTCCGTCTTTCATAACAATTATTTCATCAGAGTTTTCAATAGTAGACAATCGGTGTGCAATTATCAGAACTGTCGATTTTTCCTTGAGTTTGTCCAATGACTCCATAATCAAGCTTTCTGTTTTTTTATCCAGATCAGACGTTCCCTCGTCAATTAAAACAACAGATGCATGCTTTAGAAACAACCGGGCAATAGCCAATCGTTTCACCTGCCCGCCACTGAGCATTTCTCCATTTTCGCCAACCACCGTATCGTAGCCGTTAGGGAGAGTCAATATAAATTCATGAATATGAGCGAGTTTTCCCGCCTCTGTAATTTCACCTTGTGTGGCATTCTGATTTCCGATCTTTATATTATCTGAAACAGAAGCATTAAAAATATACGGTTTCTGCGAAAGCCAACCTAAATAATCTAGCGACTTTCTCCCTTCTGCAGCACAATCTTTACCCGCGACAGAAATAGCTCCTTTGGTGCACTGAGCAAATCCAAGCAGCAAATTAAAAATAGAAGTTTTGCCTGCACCTGTCTCACCAACAATTGCCACCTTATGGTTCTTCTCGATACTGAAGCTGACATCTCTCAATGCCGTTCGACCCGAATTGTTATACGTCAGCGACACATTTTTAAATTCGATTGCTTTTGATTCGTCAAAAGTGCAGGATGCTGATATTTCTTCACTTGAAGAGTCTACAACTGTTTCGAGAACAGAGTAAATATTATTGGCAGCGACAACACCATCCATCCCCGCATGAAACTTACTTCCCAAAGCTCTGAGAGGCATATAGACTTCGGGAGCGAGAATAAGGATAAAGAATGCCTGTTCGAACTCAATATCCCCGTACATCAGCTTAATTCCAATACTGACGGCAATAACTGCAACACTGAGTGTCGAAAGAAGTTCCAAAACCAATGCCGATAGAAATGCGACTTTCAAAACACCCATCGTGGACTCACGAAATGCTTCACATGACTTCTGCAGGCTTTCGGCCTGTTCCTTACTTTTGCCCAAAAACTTCAGAGTCACAAGGCCTTGAAGAAGATCAAGAAAACGCGTACTTAAAAACTTAAGGGTTTTCCACTGCTCTTCACTTTTTGACTTAGCTAGAGAACCGATCAGAAACATAAAGAACGGGATTAACGGAACAGTCAGGAACATGGTAATTCCTGCAGTAAAGCTCACCGGGAAGATGAAGGCAATAATCATATAAGGAATTGCCAGAGATAGAATGACCTGAGGAATATAATCGCGGAAATAAACATCGAGAGAATCAATCCCTTTAGTCACCATTGCTACGATATTACCGGTTTTAAGAGATCTGCTTTCAATCGGACCGAGAGTGTCGATATGATTCACCAGCAACTCACGAATTTCCGTTTTTGATCGGTACGCAAGATTGGCACTGAAGAAATGGGCAATACAGCTAAGAATAACTCTTAAAGCGGCAAAAAGGAAAAAACCGATAACAACACTCCACAACTCATTTAATTCTTTGTCCTGCAGGAAAATAGAATTCACAAAACCACTCAGGCAATAAGCCAGACCAATCACACAACCTGCAGAGGTAAGGCTCAGAGAAATGGAAGTAAAAAAAAGACTCCTGCTTTTCAGCAGCAGCCTCATTAATCTTTTATCAAAGTTCATTAATACTCAAGGTGTTCCGGTGTTACGCGTTGACGGAATGTCCAGTATGACCACGCTTGGTAAACAAGAACGACTGGTACAAAAATCAATGCAACCCATCTCATAACTCCAAGAGTATATTCTGAAGAACTCGCATTATAGATTGTTAAATTACATCCTGGATTTGTCGAGATCATCACATTCGGGAACAAAAAGCAGAACATTGAAGCCACTAAAAATACGATCGTAAGTGAACTCATAACAAACGCTTTACCATATCCACTTCCCATAAGGAATACCTTTGAAAGAACCAAACATACAGCTGCCGCTCCAGCGACTCCGTACATTAGAGCACCTTTATCAAAGAAACCGATCTGCTGTGCGCTGTAAGCATAGAACAGAACAGCAAAGATTATTGCAACAATTGAAAGTCTCGAAGCAGCTACCTTAGCTTTCTCAAGAACTTCTGCAGGCAACTCTTTTAAAATCCAGGGTTCGTCTACCATTTTAAATTCTAATCTTTCTTTTTCAGCTAAAGGAGTTTCAATACCTTCACAAATATTAAGTCTTGCTAATGGTCCCACTCGGTTCCAGCCTTTTTCTCTTCCTAGGTGTTTTAAATAAGGGAATTTCAAATAGGTCCACTTTTCAACACTTTCATAAAAATGCTCGTTATAATCATCGTTTGGAACATCATCTAAAGTGATGTTTCCTGAAGCATCCATGGCTCTTAAATTACCATCGTACAGTTCTAAAAAACCATTTTTTTTGTTAACTAAACCTAAATGCCCGGAAGGGTATGCAGCAAATGAATCTAAAAACTTTTTATTCTTTAAATGATATTCTTTAATAAAATCTATGATTTCTACTGCCCATAAAATCATGGTGTCAATGGAAGGAATATCTTTTCCATCTAAAAAGTAATTACGCTCTTTTGCATTGATTCTTTTATGAACGCCTCCAGGGGTTGTTGAGATTCCGTGAATACGTTTTCCGGCAACTAATTTTATAATTTCTTGTCCGAATTTACGCATCAAAATTCCCTTTTTG
>JAUVCU010000191.1 GCA_030590715.1 Lentisphaeria bacterium | reverse complement strand
TGGAGCTGTGATGGAGTTTTTGAATATGCTTTCCAAGGTCGGCAAAGAATCGTATCCGAAAGCAACAGCTCTTGCTGGAGCAATCGGAATATCATCCATCTTTCTGTTTGATAAATCTCAGAATATTCCTTTCCTGCTATTTACGATTGCTATTATTTCACCGTGGTTTCTCCTCCTTTTTTCTAAGCTTGAGAAAAACGTTTTAATAAAGATTCTGAATTCACTAACTGCGATTTTCATGGTTGTTCTACCAATCAGCTTTCTGGCGATTATCTATATGACCGATAAAGACGGCATTGCATATTCTGGAAGATATCTTGTATTCTTCATGATCCTTGTAACAAAGCTTGGTGACATCGGAGCATACTTCACGGGAACAACATGCAATACGCTTTCTAAAGGTAAAAATCACAAAATAGTACCGTTTATCAGCCCGAAGAAATCGTGGGAAGGAACTATTGGAGGCTGTGTTTTAAGTATGGTCGGAGCTGTCTGCATTTCTAAATTTATGCTCCCAAGCGTCGGGGATATGTTTACCCTGACACAAACGCTAGTCTTAGGCTTTCTACTATTTGTCGGTGGTTTCACCGGCGACCTTGTTGAATCATGTCTGAAAAGAATTTCCGGAGTTAAAGATTCCGGTTCTATTTTACCGGGAATGGGTGGAGTTATGGATGTCTTAGACAGCTTACTTCTGAACGCTCCTTTGTTCTACTACTTAATAACATACGTAATGTAAGAAGAACAAGTTCTGATTATACATAACGCTCAAAAGCGGAGAATACGATGAAAGCGAATATTATAAAACTATTACGCGACAATGCGCGGATATCTGTAAAAGAGATATCTGAAAGGTTGGATATAATTGAAAGTGAAGTCCTTGAGATAATACAAAAGCTTGAAAAAGATCATGTAATTCAGGGATACCACGCAATTATTGATGAAACTGTGCTGAACAAACACATGGTTAAAGCTCTTATCCAGGTTTCAATCAGACCGGAAAGAGAAGGAGGCTTTGACAAAATAGCCAAACGCCTGAGCAAGTTTTCCGAGGTTACAAGCCTTTATCTTGTTTCTGGAGGATTTGACCTTCAGATTGTTGTCGAAGGTGAAACTCTGAATGAAGTAGCATCATTCGTATCTCAGAAACTAGCTACCATTGATGGGGTCATTTCAACAGAGACCCACTTCTTATTAAAGAAATACAAGGAATCAGGACAAATCCTTTACAGCGAAGATGAATATGAAAGACTCAAAGTTACCCCGTAGTAATAATAGAATTTCCGACAATATAGCGTCACTGCCCAAAAGTGGAATACGCGACTTTTTTGAACTCGTTTCCAACATGGTTGATGACGATGTTATCTCGCTGGGAATTGGTGAGCCGGACTTTGCGACTCCATGGCACATAAGGGAAGCCGCTATTTACTCCTTGGAAAAAGGGCATACAAACTATACTTCTAATCTTGGTCTATACTCTCTTAGAAACGAGATCTGTAAATACTTGACAAGCGATTACAAAATTGATTATTGTCCTGAGAAAGAGTGTATAATCACTGTAGGTGTAAGTGAGGGGCTGGACCTTCTTTTCCGCGCTATTATCAATCCTGGCGACGAGATCATTTATCACGAGCCGTGCTATGTCTCGTACAATGCGGAAATAAAAATGGCTTACGGTGTGCCGGTGGCTATCGAGACAAAGGAGAAAGACGCATTTGCTCTTCACCCTGATGATCTTAGAAAAGCGATTACGCCGAAAACCAAAGCTATTTTGCTGAACTTCCCGTGTAATCCGACAGGGGCGACTCTTAACCTTGAGCAGATGAAAGAGATTGCTGAAATTGCTATAGAAAATGACTTGATCGTTATTACCGACGAGATCTACTCGGAACTGACATACGAAGACAGACTGCCAACTATAGCCAGCCTTCCAGGTATGAAAGACCGAACTGTCTTTCTTCACGGGTTCTCAAAGGCTTTTGCAATGACTGGATTCAGGATCGGTTTCGCATGCGGGCCGGATGACATTATCGATGCTATGATGAAGATCCATCAGTACTCGATGCTGTGTGCTCCTATTCTTGCCCAGGAAGCGGCAGAAGAGGCTCTAATTAATGGTCAGCGCGATATGAACGCCATGAAAAATGAGTATATGGAAAGGCGGAACGTAGTAGTTAAAGGCTTTAATGATATGGGGCTTGACTGCCTCAAGCCGAAAGGATCATTTTATGTTTTTGTAAACATTACTTCTACCGGGCTCACTTCTATGGAGTTTGCGAAACGTCTTCTTGAAGATTATAAGGTCGCAGTTGTTCCCGGTACTGCATTCGGTAAATGCGGAGAGGGATATATTAGATGTGCATATGCTGCGTCTATGGGGGATTTAATAAATGCTCTAGCTCGTATTAGAGAATTTGTTAAAGGGTTGAATTCTGTATAATTTAGATCGAAATTAAACTATTGATCGCAAAACCAATACGGTGCATCTATGAATGAAGAAAACATTTTTTGTGAATGTCCAAAGTGCGGCAGTCAACTGGAACTACCGCAGGCAATGGTAGGGGAAACAGTTGAGTGTCCAGCATGCTCTACGAATTTCGTAGCTTTGTCGCAGGATGAAGTCGATATGACAAACGAAGAAACTCCGGCGGATATGCTGAAAGATATTTCAGATGAAGATACTAAGCTTGATAGCTCTAAGAAAGAAAGAGCTGAGGGAAGTGCAGTAAACAGTAGTACTGGTGTGATTGACCTGAGCAATGTTCAAACGGTAACGACCGACGATGAACTTTCCTGCAGCACCGTTAAGATCAAGCGCAAAAGTGTTGGAATGGTTCCAAAGGCGGATAAAAACGAAAAGTTCGGCTACGTTCAATCAACTCAGAACCTTAATCTTGATAAGATGGAAATACTTAAATCGGCTCCAGCTCCTAAAAAGAAATGGTGGCAGTTCTGGAAGTAACTCCAATCCTATACATTCAAAAAGCCAAAGTAGAGATAAACTACTTTGGCTTTTTTTGGCTATGTCGGAGTTAAGTATGTTTACTTATTGAAGTGCTTGTGAACCGAACGAAGATAATAGAAAGGGCATGTTCCTGGAGGTACTATTATGCTTCAAAAGAAATTTAATCGGATTCTTACCAAAGTTGACGAATTCACGAGCCATCAACGGCTGGAAATAATTGATGCGATTAACCACAGTGGCGATTATAAACAGCTCATAGACTTCTTTGAAAAATCATTTGCTCGTAATCCTCATTGTCCACACTGCGGTAAAACACTAGTGATAAGATGCGGAAGTAAGTCTGGTCTGTTGCGGTATAAGTGCAAGTCCTGTAACAAAACATTTAACAGCCTGACAAACACCCCATTTGCGAGATTGCGAAAGAAAGAACTTTGGATCAGTTATCTGAAGACCATGCTCGACTCTCACTCGTTGAGAAAAGCTGCAACACGTTTGAATATTGATAAAAATACGGCCTTCAAATGGCGACATCGCTTTCTTGCTTCCGCACATAAGGATAAACCGGCCGTGATGTCCGGACTTGTAGAGGTTGATGAAACCTACTTTAGAAAATCGAAAAAAGGCTCTCGTCATTTGGGGCGTCCTCCACGCAAACGGGGAGGGCCAGCTCCGCAAAGAGGACTTTCAAAAGAGCATGTATGTGTTGTCGTGACATGTGATAGATCTGGTCATGAGGCAAATTATATTTCCGGGCTCGGTCCCGTAAACGGAAAATGGCTTGATTTAATCCTTTCAAAACATATATCCAAGGATTCACTACTGATCACTGACTCGGTGTCTGCATATGATTTTTTCTGTAGTCATCAGGCAATTTCACATGTCAGAGTTAAAAGTAACGATCGGATCAGAGGTCCGTACCACATTCAAAATGTCAATGCATATCACAGAGTTATGAAAAAGTGGTTCAGGAGATTTAATGGTGTTGCAACCAAATATCTCGATCACTACCTTGGCTGGTGTCATGAATTACACAACAGACATCTTGATAATCCTTGGAATTTACTGGAACTGCTTTTTGGGCTCAAAACATACTTAATTCAGACATAGCATTTTATTTTGCAGCTGAATGAGAAATGACAGACAGTAGCAATTCAGAGGTATGGGCAAAAAAAATGATGGCTTCAGGGTAGTGTTCCCTAAGCCATCGTGACGAGGCCTCCTGTGGAGGAGGTGATCTCATGTAAGGAGTTTACACCTGTACTGAATTCGTACAACCCCGCAAAGATTTTATTAAACAATAATCTACGGCTAAATACAAAATGAGTAAAACTCATTGCTCTGTTAGCCAAATTGTAGCATAACTCAATGGTCAATCCTGATCGCCATAAGTTCATCTGCACTCAGATCTTTGCCTGTTTTCTCTTTAATGAATGAGACAATAAACTCTTCTGTGAGATGCGCTTTAGGGAAATAATACTTTCGCATTCCTTTGAGA
>JAUVCU010000085.1 GCA_030590715.1 Lentisphaeria bacterium | reverse complement strand
GGCTGTGATTGGGATCCAGAAGCGTTTTGAAATTTTTCTGATTAACAAGCTAAAGCTTGAACTCAAACAACTCATTTGAAAGGTTTTTTTCTCAATTTTCATCAATGGATAATTCATGCTTCTTAAAGCTTATTTGTTTCTACAAAAAATTATGTGACTATAAATTGTAGTGTCGTGTGAATTCAAGCTTCAGCTTGTTTTCTATATTGTTCTTTAGTACAGCTGAGTATCACAGTAATTAATTCACAACAGCCACGTAGCTAGTCTCTTTAGGCTTTCTCATTCTTACATTGGCATGTGATGTGCTTTAAATTCAGGTGTCAAGTATAATGGAGCAGATACCAGACGGACCGTCCAGATGGCCGAAAAAAATACCGTTATTGAATACGGTATGATGGGAAGTGGACCGGACGGACTGTTTATCGTTCCCGGAGCCAATCCCGGCGATGATGACGAAGTCAATATCTTTGATGCCCTTATAGATTTGAGGGATTCTCTTGCCACGGGTAACGTTCCGCCTGACGCGATCCTGAAACCTATTGAAGATATAAACGACCATGTGATTGGACGACTGGTCGAAAGTACTGTTAACCAGAAAAAAATTAACGGTATGGAGGAACTGGTCAATGTATCGGAAGTCAGTTCTCAAAACAGGCTTGGCAAGATTGAAGATCTTGATGTTGCACTCGCCATTTCTCAGATGGCAGCACTGGAAGCATCTTTTCAGGCGTCGCTTCAAATGGTCATGCGGGTTAACTCTATGCAGTTGATTAACTTTATTTAAGTAAGTGTTCGTATCACCCTGTAACCGTTGTAATAAACAACGCTAAAGTGATGATGAATAAAATAGCGAATACCGATGCCGGTACGTTGCGGCGTGGCAAAAGGACCAGTCTTTTAATGAGGCTGGATCGTTCGATTGATGTCGCTCTTGATTGACGGAACAGCAGTATGTCGCGCCTGAGGGCTTTAACACTCTGATACCTGTCTTCCGGCTTCAAAGCCATCGCTTTCATTATTATTCCTTCCATTGCCTTTGGTATCTTTCTTTCCCGAGCCCTTTTGCGGGGCCTTGTAACTTTACCATATATTGTATTTGCCAGTATCTGCTTGATACTTTCGCCTTCAATTGGAAACTCCCAAGTCATCATAGAATAAATAATAGCTCCAAGGCTGTAGATATCACTTCTTTCATCTCTGGCGTCGTTTTTACCGGCAGCTTGTTCGGGGGACATGAATCGCGGCGTTCCCTTTGTTATACCGTTCATTGTGTTGCCGCATATCTGACTGATCCTGGCCGAGCTGTCATTAGAGCCCGTTTCAAAATCGTATTCTTTAACAGGTTTAGCCAGTCCCCAGTCGAGAACCAGTACCTCTGCAAAGCGGCCGAGAAGTATATTTTCCGGCTTCAGGTCAAGGTGGATGATACCTTTCGAGTGTGAAAACGCTATGGCATCACAAACCTTGATCATCACATTTAAAAGGTAGTCCAGTTTATATTTATACCGGTATCGGGAAACATCATTTTTCAGCAGCTCTATTACATCGTGCAGAGTCTTTCCGTTAATCAGTTTCATCGTGAAATACGGTAAGTCATTTTCATCCTTACCTATTTCGTGAACGGGTACAATATTCGGGTGTTCGAGCATCGCATTGATTCTAGCCTCACGTACAAACTGCAGAACCTCACTATCTGATGGATCTGAATGAAGGAGACTTGCCATCGCAATATACCTGTCGGTATCAATATCTTTGACTTTCAGGATCACCTTCATCCCGCCTGTGGCAATGCTGTTTGAAAATTTGTATTTCCCTTTGTTCTTAGGGGTCAGATTTGATGTCGGAGCGCTGTCGTTCAAATACCAGCCCTCTCCCATGACGATTGTGTCTTCACTACTCATATATTATTTTGTCCACTAATTAACAGATATCTATCTTCGCTTATACATACTACGATTTCTACTTTAATCGAGTCTCAAATTGTTAGATTCTTGTTCATTAAAATTAATGTATCTTAGAACTTTATTATGCAATTATGGTTTTATATAAGCTATAATTAAATAATGACTACAACTATTTGAGGTGAAGTATATGAGATTTCTCTTTTATAAGTTAACACGAGTGGCTCTGTTTATTTTCATATTTGTGCTGGCTGGATGTATGGGCACTAATTGGAAGAAAAGTGCGGATAAGTCGTATGAGTCAGGAGATTACCGCAAGGCTTATTACGATTATCAAAATGCGATAAAAGAAGATCCGGAAATTCTGGAGGACCCGGAGATAAAGAGCAGGGTATGGCAAAGCGAATTGAATATGAATCTGGCTTCGGCTCGTGATTCTAAGAAGAATAATGATTGGCTGAATGCTCTGGATGACTATCAGAAGGTCTTGGGAATTGATGCCGGTAATCCGGAGGCAATACAGCAGATCCCTCTCATGAAAAATAAGCTTTGTGTAAGTTATCTTGACAAGGCTGTTGATGCCGCTGTGCAGGGATACAAAGATGAGGCCGAACGGATGGTGGGGCTTGCGGTTGAAGCGGACCCGTTAAATACACTCGGCAACAGAGCTTCTGCAATTATCAAATCAGATGATTCAGTGTCATCCAAGGACTTGGAGCAGCTCGTAAAAGAGAGCGAGGAACAGGTGGCATTGTTCACGTATAATATCCCTGCCCGTATAAATATCTATAAAGCAAACCTGCAGATGAAAAAGGCCCGAGCTGTTTATGATGAAGCCTTGAAGGCTGATCAGGAAGGAAAGTTCCGCAGGAGTCATGAACTCGCCTCTGAGGCTTTGAAAATCTGGCCTCACCATTCCGAATCTCAAACCTTGAGAGATCGATCTAAGTCAAAGATTGATGAGGTTGACCGGCTTGCTGACGTTTTTACTAAACTGATCCAGGATAAGAAGTGGGATGACGCAAAAGCTGTGATCGGAAAAATCAGTTCGATGGACCGAGAGTTGTCTCTGGCCTATAACATGACCAATGAACTCGAAGAAAAAGCTTCAGATTACCACCTGCAGCTAGGCCGTGAATACAAAAGTAATAATGATTTTACTAAGGCTGAAAGAGAGTTCAGGAAGGCTCTTACGTTTAAAGACGAGTGGAAGGTGGCAAAACAGGAGATTGTTCTTCTACGGCTCGTTAAAAGCGAACTCCTGGTCAAGCAGGGTAAGACTGGAGAAGCATTTCTTACCTTGCAAGCTTTAAAGTATACCGGTATCACGACCTATAGGCTTGATGATGAAATTGAGCTGTTGGAAGGTAAAATATTGAATTCTATTTCTGTACCGGTGGAAATCACCGTTTCTTCATCTGGTGGAACAAAACCGCTTGAGGCTGATATGCAGTCCAGGCTGGAGGCCGCACTTAAAAAGAGCGGTAGGAGTGTGCTGAAATCCAGTTATGGTGAAGAAAAGGCATATGTACTGAAGGTTGACTTAGAACATGTGGATACAAAGAAGGATACGCTGATGTATGGGGCAAAACGGAAAAGATACATTGACGTAAAGAAAGTGAAGAATCCGAAGCATGAATACATGGAGAGAGAGCTGGATCGCGAAAACGAAAGGCTCCGCGACCTTGACCGGAAAAGAAGAACGGTCTGTTATCACTGTCGCGGAACGGGGCGTGAAAAGTGCTCGACCTGTTCTGGTGCCGGGAATATTCCTTGTAAAGTGTGCCCGGTTAAAACAGGGACAAAGACAACAGCATCCAGGTGTTCTACCTGTAATAATACAAAATCGATTACCTGCTCCAGGTGTAAATCCGGCAAACAAGTTTGCCGCACCTGTTCAGGAACCGGAAATCGTTATCATATTCGCTCAAGCGAGATCTCCACGTTGAAACGTGACGTGAGAAAGCTGAAGCGGGAGTACGATAAAACACCGCGGTACATTGAAAAAAAAATGGAACGATACTGGAGGTACAATTACAGAAAAGAAGCTGTCGAAACGAAGCTGTTCCTTAACCTTGAACTTTTAAATTCTGATTCGGAGTCAATTCGGCAAAAGTCAAAAACATATATCATAAAAGAAGCGGATGATGCGATCGATAACCCTAATAGACGAATAGGACTCAGGGAAAACATGATGGTATTACCATCGGAAAGTGAAATGGAACGCCGGGTAACAAAAGGGGCCGCAGCTGATATTTTTAAAATAGCGTTTAAGGAAATTATAAGCGCTGAAATACGGAATCGGCAGGAGAGGGGGCTCGGATCGTTGGAAGTACAGGTCGAGTCGTTACTTCTTCTTAAAAAAATTGATTACAGAAGTCATTTGACCGAGGAAAAGAAGCTGCTCCAGAGGATTAAGTAGGTCGTGATTTGAGATAAAAGTTTTAATATTGAATATCGAGCAAGGAATGTTGAAGTCATTGTGATGGGAAGACTTCATCATTTCTTGCTCATCGGCTCGATATTCAGGATTATAGCTATCGTATTTTGCGTACGATGTTTAACCCGTCACGAGCTATTAGAAATGCATTTTCCAGGTCGTCGTGGTTTGCCACAAACTCGTTCAGAGCTGCGACTGACTTATCCAGCTCACTTTCCGGATTAAGAACATTTCCCATCCAGAGAGCGTTGTCTATCAGAATCAGACCACCCACTTCGACTTGAGGAAGGATCATTTTGAAGTAGTTCAGGTAGTTTCTTTTGTCCACATCGATGAAGACAAAATCAAACATGCCTTCAATCTTCGGGAGAGTGTCCAGGCAAATCCCTTCGGCTATCTCGATTTTGTGCCCGTATTCACTTTTTGCAAAATATTTGCGGGCCATTCCGCACGCAAGAGGGCTGGCTTCACAAGTTATCAGCTTCCCGTCTTCAGCCATTCCTTCGGCAATCGACAGAGCTGTATAGCCCGTAAACATACCAAGCTCCAGTGCTCTTTTTGAGTTCGTTATGCTGGCAAGCATTTTCAAAAGGCGCCCGACTGTTTTTCCTGCCATTTTACCAGGGCTGTGCATAGTCTCATAGGTCTCATTTACAAGGCAATCCAGCAGTACCGGACCGTCTTTTGTCATTGACTCTGTGTATTCCCAGATCTCTTCGTTACCCGAACAAACCTGATTCTTCTTCTCATTTGGATATTTTCTTGGTACTGTTTCCATTATCGTGCCGTCTTATTTCAAAGTTGGATATTTCTGTTCAAGTATTTTCTTTATTTCAGTAATGTCGCTTTCTATCTGCTTTTTCAGCTCCTGAGCATTTTTGAATGTTCGCTCTTCCCTGATGTATTTTACTAAAATAACCTCGATATCTTCGCCATAAAGGTCGCCGTCATAGTCTAAAAGGTGAACTTCCACCCTGCGCTCTTCTTTAAAGTCGTGCTTAAATGTCGGAGATACCCCGATTGCGATGGCCGCCTGGTAGCTTACCCCGTTATGCACAGCAACTCCGGCATAAACTCCATTTGGAGGAATGATACCAGTACCTATTTTAAGGTTTGCGGTAGGATGAGAAAGCTTCTCGCCCGCAACTCGCCGCCCGACTTCAACCGTTCCGAAAAGGCTGTAAGGGTGACCGAGCATATCTTCGGCATGTTCCAAAGAACCTCCGGAAATAGCCCGCCTGATAGTTGTGCTGCTCACTTTATCGCAGCCATCCATCAACTCTTCGACCGCAACAAAGTCAAAATGCCCCTGTCGTGAGTATTCATGCAGCAGCTCTGTATCACCTTTCCCTTTTGCCCCGAATCGCCATTCTTTTCCAACACAGATCCCGCAAAGCTCGATCCTGTCTGATTTAAGCGACTGATCGATAAATTCTTCCGGCTCAAGTGCTGCAAAAGCCGATGTGAACGGAATTGTGACGACCGCTTGTATCCCGTAGTTGTGAAGCTGCGCTACTTTTTCCTTTGAAGGAATAAGGGCAGCCGGAGAACTATCCGGACGCAATACTGTGCGGGGATGAGGATAGAACGTCAGTGCTACCGGTGTGGCATCATGTTTTCTGCTCATTTCAAGCAGCTGGTCAAGGAGCCTTTGATGCCCTCGGTGAAGTCCATCAAAAACACCGATTGCTACAACCACCCGCTTTATCCCGTGATGTGCGAGAGATCCCAGCGTATTTACATCTATAATGTTTTTGTCGGACATATATTTTATCAGCTACTATTGGTTCGTTATATAAATTTAGGTGCAGGGAAATTCCTGCTATAAGTTCCTACATTTTACTGTATTTAAATATATTTTCAAGCATGCCCGCGATTGATGATTTCCACATTAGATCAATAGACATTACTCAGCTCAGGTGTTAGACTTAATTGATACTAACATGCATTAATACTCCGCAACTGAGAATAGCCCTTGACTGAGGCTGAAATTATATGAAAGGAGAACATATCATGCCGGAACGCAAAGAATCTATACTTTACAAAATGCTTGAGGAAGAAAAAAGCGATATGTTCAATTCAGCAAGAGCAAATGGTAAAGAGGTCGATCTCGAAAACGCCAATCTGCGTGCTTTCAATTTGAGAAAAGCTGATTTGTCCGGCTTGAGTTTAAAGGGGGCTTATATGAGTTTGGCTGATCTTCGCGGGCTTGACCTCAGGTTCTGCAATCTGGAAGGTGCTACGATCAAAGGAGCCAAGGTGAGTGGTTGTTATTTTTCCGACAATATCAGCGCTGACGAGATTATGATGTCCCTGAAATACGGCACGAGGATGAGAGTAAAAAAATAAAGTTTTTGGGACTTAAGTACTTTAGAGTCTTCCGCTTGATGAGTGACGTTAAGGTTTTTACCGC
>JAUVCU010000201.1 GCA_030590715.1 Lentisphaeria bacterium | reverse complement strand
CGCCAGCCTACATCGGATGAACTTAAGAAGGTAAAGGAGTTGAGTACTGTCACTAAAAAGAAATGGGAGGTTCTGCCAACTTTGGCTTGGGCCCTTATGAACTCAAAAGAGTTTATCTACAGACACTGATCGGAATATAATTAAAAGAAATAATATATAAGCAGGAGAACTCTTATGGACTTTGGCGGGATGAGTAGAAGAGACTTTCTTAAAGTAAGCGCATTGGGGACAGCTGCGCTAAGTGTGGCTAAGCCGTTTGAGGTAATTGCCGGTGGCGGGAAGAAGTTGGACCCGAAAGCAAAATCAGTTATTCAAATATGGCTCTGGGGAGGAGCTAGCCAAATTGATACATTCGACCCGAAGCCTGATGCCGGTTATGACTACTGCGGCCCTCTGAATAAAGCTATCGGAACTAATGTTGACGGGATCCAGCTTAATGCGATGTTGCCTAAACTTGCTGAACATGCAGAAAAGTATTCTTTAATAAGGAGTATGACTCACGGGATCAACGGGCATGAAACAGCATCATATCGCGTTCAGACTGGTCGTAAGCCAGGTCGCCTGGTGTATCCGAGTTTTGGAGCAGTGGTTTCTCTTTTTAAGGGATACTCACAGGGGTACGAAGGCATCGTCCCTCCTTATATTGTTCTGACGCAACCTCAAGGTCGTTTTTCTGAAGCCGGCTTTCTAGGTCAAAAGTACAAACCATTTTCAACAAGTGGAGACCCTGCTAAAAATCCGTTTATTGTGGAAGGTATAATTGCGGAAGGAATAACGGATGAACAGCAGAAGAAGCGCCGAAAACTTTTGGCTTCTCTGGATACGCTTGGCAATGCTATGCCGGGCAATAAGCAGTTCGAACTTTTTGATAAAAGTGAAGCCGAAGCATATAAACTAATGCTTGGAGATGCTAAAGATCTTTTTGACCTCAAAAAAGAAAAAGAGTCGGTTCGCAAAACATACGGAATGAACACATTCGGGCAGTCATGTCTTATGGCTCGCAGACTTGTCGAGCAGGGCGTTCCTTATGTAACTATCAACTACAAAGGCTGGGATACTCACAAACAGCATTTTGATATTATGAAACGTAAACTTCCCGAACTGGATACCGGGCTTTCGGCACTGCTTGAAGATCTGTCTCAACGCGGACTGCTGGACAGTACTATTGTCTGGTGCGGCGGCGAATTTGGGCGTGGGCCTAAAGTGAAATGGGACGCTCCGTGGAACGGCGGACGTGGGCATTTTGGGAATTGCTTTTCTACTCTAGTCGCTGGCGGCGGGTTCAAAGGTGGAAACATTGTTGGTAAATCGGATAAACACGCGGCTAATGTTGAGGAAAGGCCGGTTTACCCTGAAGACCTGATTGGAAGTATGTGCCAGTTGCTTGGGGTCGATCCGGACGGAAAACTTCCTAATCCAAAGAATCTTGATATGAAAGTGATGCCGTCCAGAGAGAACGGATCTGGCAGATTAACCGAGATAATGTAAATAATTGGAGAACACTATGAACTTAAAATCTAAAATTATATGTGCCGTTTCTCTTGTTTTGTTTTCATTTGTTTCTGAAGCACAGGAGCTTGTCCCTGATATTGGATACGCTTATCCCGGTGGGGCACAAAGAGGAACAACCGTCGATGTTATTATCGGTGGACAGTATATTCGCGGTACAAAGAATATTCTTGTTAAGGGTGGTGGTATAACATCTGAGGTTATTGGGATTAATACTTTTGGCTCCAATGTCTTTAATGGAAAAACAAATCGCGTTTTACAGAAAATGTTTGAGTTTGTAGTAAGGGGGCGGCTTGCTGAATTAAATGGTACAGAGCCTCCGGGAGGGACCCTTGAAAGCGTTATCGAAACTGGTCTTGAGAAACTGGATAAGAAAGATACAAAAAAAGCGAATCGAGCACTCAGCCACCCATTACTTCAAAACCTGGAGACTTTGTCAATTCGGGAGCTTGCGAATGTTAAAGATGCATTGACGTTTCCAAAGTCTAAACTTCAGATAAATAAACAGATTGCTGAAAGTCTTTTTGTACGACTAACAATTGCGGATGATGCTAAGCCGGGAATGCGTGAACTGCGTGTTCAGTCCATTAAAGGTATTTCAAATCCGATTAACTTTCAGATTGGTTCACTGCCGGAATACAATGAGCTTGAACCGAATAATAAAATGGCATTTCAGCCTGTCAACTCCATTTTGAAGGTCAAAAATGGTAAGGTCGATCTTAAAGAAAAGCCATTTAAAATACCATTTGTAGTCAATGGGCAGGTAAAACCGGGAGATGTCGATCGTTTTCGATTTAAGGCACATGGTGGCGAGAAATTGGTGATCAAAGCGGAAGCACGCAGTTTGATCCCATATCTTGCAGATGCAGTTCCTGGATGGTTTCAGGCAACACTTACGCTTTATGACAGCAAGGGTAATAAAGTTGCTTTTGCAGATGACTTCCTGTTTAATCCGGATCCTGTAATGTATTTTGAAATTGAGAAGTCAGGTGAGTATGAAATTGAAATCCGCGATTCTATTTATCGTGGCCGAAAAGATTTCGTCTACAGAGTTTCTGTGGCTGAGAGTCCCTTCATTACCGGAATATTCCCGCTTGGTGGACAGGTGGGAAAAAAATTGGAGCCTGAATTGATTGGGTGGAATTTGGATCAGAGTACTATTGCTCTGGATACCAGTTCTGAATTTGATGTGGTCGGGAAATCTTCATTGACTACTCAACGTGGTATTTCAAATACTATTACGTATGGTCTTGATGTACTGCCTTCTGTTTTTGAAAGTGAACCGAACAATGACGCAGCTCAAGCGCAATCCCTTCAATTGCCGATTGTTGTCGATGGACGTGTGGTGGAGAGTGGAGATCAGGATATTTACTCTTTCGAAGGTAAGGAGGGGATGGGAATTGCGGTTGAAGTCTTTGCTCGTAAATTGAATTCTCCATTGGATGCATTGATCACTGTCAGTGATGAAAATGGTGATGTTATAGCTATGAATGATGATTACGTACTTAAAGACATTCATCTCCACAAGGATATCGTAGGGCTTGTGACACATCATGCAGATTCTTACCTGAATGTGAAACTCCCAAAAACTGGAAAATATACCGTAGCCTTAGTCGATACACGTAGACACGGTGGCATTGATCACAGTTATAGATTGCGTATTAGTGAATTGATGCCTAATTTTGCATTGAGAAGTTCTCAGTCATTTTTGAATGTCCGCCCTGGTGCAATTGTTCCATTTGAAGTTCATGTAATGAGAATGGACGGCTTTGAGGGTCCTATTACGGTAGGTTTAAAAAACGATGAAAAAGGTTTCTCTATCAGTGGAAATAGGATTCCAGCAGGCTGTAATAAGATTCAAATGACGCTTAAAACAGATAAAGAGGTGAAGCCCGGAAACTATATCATCGAATTGTTTGGTAAGGCTATGTGCGGTAAACGTGTGGTAAAACGTAATGTGGTGCCGGCTGATGATACTATGCAGGCATTTTTGTTCAGACATCTTGTGCCGGCACAGGAATTCGTTGTTAATGTGGCCAAAAAAAAATCTTATGCCGGCATTATGTCTCCTGTTCAAAAGGCTCCTGTCCATATTTTCGCAAATAGTTTTGCCAATATAAAACTTGAAGTCGGAAGGTTTAAAGCAGCAGAACCAGAGCAGTCATGGTTTTCAAAAATGAGTGAAGCCAAGAAGAAAAAGCTTTCAAAAAAGAAACTTAAAGCTTTGAAAAAGCGTCAAGCCTTTGCAGCAAAAAGGCGTCAAGAAGCACAGAAGCGTATCAATGCTTCAAAAAAGAAAGCGACAGCAAACCTTGCAGATATTCAGCTTGAATTGATCAAGGCTCCAAAAGGAATTACTCTTAGCTCTTTTGAACTGAAAGCTGATGGGGGGACTATCGTACTTCAGGCTTCTGAAGAAGTTGAAAGCGGTACGAATACGAATCTGATAGTTCGTGCCTACAAAGAGATTATGCCGAAGACTAAAGATGGTAAGCCGACGGGAAGGAAGAAACGTCAAACTGTTGGATATCTTCCAGCAATACCACTCACTATTAAGTAGGTATTACAGAAGCATAAGGCGCGGATTTAATGATCCGCGCCTTTTTTGTTATTGGAAGTCTTTTAGTTTTCCGTGAGGACGGGCTTCAGACATTAGTTTCCTGTTAATTTTTTCGTAAAATGGTCCGTTTGTGAGGTTTTTATTACTACAGAAACGTGACCAGAATCTCTATGCAGAGTGTTTTATATCCTGTTTTAGTGTTATTTCGTAACGTACAGGCTCAAATGTTGACTGTTTTTGCTAAAAAATCTGCTTTGATGTTCATTCTTGTATATAATGATTTTCT
>JAUVCU010000276.1 GCA_030590715.1 Lentisphaeria bacterium | reverse complement strand
GTTTATTCCCGAGGACGTAATTATGTTGTAGGTCGATCAAATATTTTTAACTGGAGTAAATATGGGCAGTATAGGCCAATAGCTAAACCAGACAAGCCACTGAGCCCTATTGTATTCTGGGACTCTAAAGATATTAGTAGTTATGATAATATTGACGCGAAAAAGACTGCCCTTGAGATTAGAAATAGGCTACAACGGAAACTTAATAGCAGATTGAGCAATGGAACTTTGTATCGGTGACTTTGTTCAGATAATCGTTAAGGTTATGTTTAAAGACTTTTAATTCTATCGCTACGATATCGGTTTAAGTGACTGTCACCATTTTGAGCTCGAAAACACTAAGGTTTAAGTGACTGTCACCATTTTGAGCAGGCTTGAAGCTACCGCATTTGTAGTATGTGTCAGAACATCTTTCTGTTTTCTTGCTATTTCTCCTTTCAATTCGTGAAGTGATTAACAGCTAATTTTCCGAGCTGTAATTCACAACAGGTCAGCTATGTTAGTATCGCTTTTTATGAGCATAGAGAGCTTCCTTTCATTCGCGTGAATGAAGTCCTCTATTATTTCTTTTTAAAAAATCAATATATTCTGACTTCATAATATTCTGGAAAGAGCCTGAAGTGATCTATCAGTATTTGATGTGCTACTGTTAAGATCCTTAATCTTGTTATGTTTATATAAAATATAAAGTCATTAAGTAATAAAGGGGAAGGGAATTGGAAATGCACATTAAAAGTTTAATAGCCACAGCAGCAGTTGCTCTAACAACTGCCGTTCGAGCAGACGTAAAGCCGGCACAGCTTTTCACTGATAACATGGTAATACAGAGAGAAACCGAGGCTCCGGTTTGGGGTTGGGCTGATGCAGGAGAACAGGTAACTGTATCCGGGAGTTGGGGCGCTAAGGCTTCATCGACGGCAGATGCAAACGGGAAATGGATGGTAAAACTGCAGACTCCGGAAGCAGGCGGTCCTTACGACCTGACTTTTAAAGGTAACAATACTGTAGTGCGAAAAGATGTTCTATCTGGAGATGTCTGGCTCTGCGCCGGTCAGTCGAATATGCAACTGACCGTTTCGAAGGCGAATAACTCTAATGAAGAAGCTGCTAAAGCCACATTCCCAAACATCCGCCATTTTCGCGTCGGAAAAAATGCATCCGTGAAGCCTGCAAAAGACAGCAAAGGCTCATGGTCCGTATGCTCTCCAAATACGGTAAAAAGATTCTCGGCAACGGCATACTTTACAGGACGTGGACTCCACAAAGAACTGAATGTTCCGATCGGCCTAATCAATTCATCATGGGGGGCAACATCAATCGAAGCATGGACCGCACTAGAAGTACAGAAAGATGATCCTGCAGTTCAAAATATTATGTCAGAGATGGATAAAAATGCTGCACAAAAAAAGAAGATCAAAAAAAAGAACTACCCGGGTAAACTTTTCAACGGAATGGTCCACCCACTTATTCCTTTTGCAATAAAGGGTGCAATATGGTATCAGGGAGAAGCAAACTCCCATGAGCATATTAGAGCAGAGCACTACCGCATTCAGCTTGACCGCCTGATCTCCAACTGGCGCAACGCCTGGGAACAGGATATCCCATTTTACTTTGTTCAACTGCCGAATTTTAAAGCAGCCCAAAAGAATCCAGTAGAAACACAGAACGTCTGGCCTGTTACACGTGATAGCTTCATCTATGTGTTAAAGAACACAACAGATACAGGAATGGCTGTTACAATCGATATTGGATTGTCAAAAAACATTCATCCAAAGAATAAGCAGGATGTTGGAGCCCGTATGGCATCAACGATCCTCAATAAAACATACGGCAAATCAACGCCGACAAGCCCCATTTTTAAATCATGTAACATTATCGGAAATAAAGCTGTTATAGCCTTCGATTACACAGGAGCAGGTCTGAGCTCAAAAGGTGGAGAATTGAAAACTTTTGCTATTGCCGGAGCTGACAAACAGTTCGTATGGGCTGACGCGAAGATTGAAAAGAAAGATGGAATTAATGTTGTTGTTGTCAGCAGTAACAAGGTGAAAACTCCTGTAGCAGTACGTTACGCCTGGGCTGATAATCCAGACCAGTGTAATCTCTACTCAAAAGAGGGTTTTCCTACTTCTCCATTTAGAACAGATGACTGGTCTTTAGCAGGCGAGTAATACAATTCGAGTATTGCCATTATCTGGGCTCACGGAGCTTCATCGAGTGTTTCCTGACGATGAATACTCCCGTGTTTGTCATTCATCGAGTGACTGTCACCGTTTTGAGCTCGAAAACACTAAAGAAATGAATGAAAATTCGGATACTGTATCCGCAGGATGGTGGGCATAAAATAATATCCCCTAAGGGGCGAACTCGGTTATCTCATCATTTTGTTAGCCTTCTTCGAGGATGATATGTTTTGTTCATCAATAACACGGTGCTTCACAATGTGCTATTCAAGTTCTCGTCCTTCGGAGAAGTTTGGGCAGAGTTAAGAAAGACGATTGTTTCATTTACCCCACGCTTTTTGGGGACGATGCTTTGAAAAAGCATATCAGATATAGGGCAGCTCTTCAGAGCTGTCATTTTGGATGGTTAAAAGAAAATGCGTGCTGATGGTACGCCTCGGATATCTATCATATAGCTAATTCTATAAAACACTCCTTCAGAGCGTGAAATGCCGGGCTATATCTGAAATGATCCTCCGGATCAACAACCGGTGTTGGGTGAATATTCTCTATCTGTTAAAGGCTTATTAACGGACTTGCGGGGGGCGGGATTTACTGTATAGTTAGTGAAAAATTTAACATGTGATTTTTTAAGCTTTGCAGACTCGTTTGTCACAAGCTTTATATACTGGAGAAAGAATGTCAAAAATACATCTAACTGCGGTGGTTGATCCGCAGGCAAAAATAGCGGAAGACGTAGAAATTGGACCATTTTGTGTTGTTGGTCCAAATGTTGAAATTGGATCAGGAACGAAATTGATTGCTCAGTGCTATGTCGATGGATACACGACGCTTGGTAAAAATAATACGGTTTATCCAACTGCTTGTCTTGGGGCTCAACCTCAGGATTACGGTTTTGCCGAAGGAACTGTTTCTTATCTAAAAATTGGTGACAACAATACGTTTCGTGAAGGTTTTACCGCTCACGTCGGAACCAAAGAAGACACCGAAACGGTTATTGGGAACGATTGTTATTTTATGGCCAACTCTCATGTGGCTCATAACTGTGTGGTCGGTAATGGCGTGATTATGGTTAACAGTTCCGTGGTCGCAGGATACGTAACGGTTGGTGACAAAGCATTGCTTTCCGGATTGACAGCTGTTCATCAGTTTGGTAAAGTTGGACGTTTTGCCGTTCTAAGTGGTGGCGTTGCAATCTCTCAGGATCTTCCGCCATTTATGATCTGTACCGAACGAAACAAAGCTATCCGCAATATCAACATTATCGGTTTGCGCAGAAAC
>JAUVCU010000109.1 GCA_030590715.1 Lentisphaeria bacterium | reverse complement strand
CAGCCCGCTTTGTTCGACATAAATGAAGCATTACCCCGTATCTGAAAGGCAATTTTATCATGGTTGTTGTTATCAATTGGTGTCGCCATATCTTATAGAAATCTATTAAATAATTATAATATTGAACTATCCCTTTAAATTAAGTATCGGCATTCAGAAAATAAAATTTAGCTGTAGTTAATCAAAAAATAAATGGAATAACTGATACCATCAAGATTCAGCTGGATGAAAACAATGTAAAACTCAATGTTGAAGAACTGGTTAAATGCAATGCCGACTCATCGTTGATAGAACAGGTCATTACAAACTTTTTGACAAATGCTATAAAATACCATGATCCGGACCGCCAATGTGAAATAACAATTACTTCAGAGAAGACAGATTTCGGTTCCCGTTACTCAGTTAAAGACAATGGTATTGGAATATCCGAAGAGAACCTTGATAAGGTCTTCCACGCTTTTTACAGGGTCGATGAAGAAACAGTAGAAGGAGATGGTGTAGGCCTGGCAATAATAAACAGGGCAATTGATCTTCAAGGCGGTAAACACTCTGTAGAGTCGACCTTAGGCGAAGGAAGTACTTTCATCTTTGAGATACCAGACGAACTGTTAGTCTAACGAAACGACGAGGGATTTGAATATGCCGGAGTATGTACCGCGACAGAACATCCTTATCGTTGAGGATGATGATGCTGCAGCTCACTTAATTAAAACCAATCTGAAACGGACCGGTATTGAAGCGCAGTTTATTCGGGCAAAAGATGGCGAAGAAGCGATAATATTCATCGAAAATCCGGATAAAGCGGAACCGGTCTTTTCTTACCGCGATAAATTGGTTATCCTCTTAGATGTAAGAATGCCGAAAATGGATGGGGTTCAGGTTCTTACCCGCATTAAACAGTCAAAAAAATACAAAACGCTTCCTGTTATAATGTTTACAACGAGTAAACGCGAAGTAAGCAAGTGTTACGAGCTTGGCTGTAATTTTTATGTGGTAAAAGAAGTCGATTATCAGAAGTTTACCCGCACAATAGGAGCACTTGCGGCATTCATAGAATCCGCGGAATTACCTGTACTTGAGGAGAGTAATAATGATGTATGAAAACCTTAAAATCGCGGTTATTGAAGACGACAAAGGTTTGAATGACCTGATGTGCAGAAGGCTTGAGCGCAATAATCACGAAGCTATCGGACTCTTAAACGGCAGTGATGCCATTCGTTTTTTAAAGGAGAACGAAGTAAGCCTGATGATAGTGGACATGAACCTCCCGGACTTTACCGGGGACAAACTGATAAACACCCTTTCATCCAACAATATCAATGTGCCGTACATCATAGCAACCGGACAGGGGTCGGAGTCGATCGCAGTACAAATGCTCAAAAAAGGTGCACGTGATTATCTGGTTAAAAACTCAGAATTCCTCAATATTCTCCCCTCCACTGTCGAAATGGTGTGGCACGAAGTCCAGCTGGAATCTCTCCTGGAAAAAGCAAAACATAAAATTGCAGTACAACATGCGAGTCTGTCTGAAATAAGTGACTTCTCTCCTCACGGGATAATAGCTATTGATGACGATAACAACATTTTAACCTTAAATAATAAACTGCTTGATATATGCGGTATTGACAAAGAACACAAATTTGAAAGCAGCACTCATTTTTTTGAAAACATGGAAACAATTGCCCACCAGGAAGCTGGCGCTATAGAAGCCATAAACGCCGTGTGTAATGAGTTCTGCGGTACTGTTTTCAACGATATGGAGTTGTGTGGCAGGTTCTATGAAGTTTATTCAACCCCTATGATGAATGACTATGATCTGCAATCTTCAGGAAGAATATGGTACTTTATAGATGTCACAGACCATAAAATATCCAAAGAGCAGATGGAAACGGAAAAAATTGAAGCAGAAGAGAGTGCCAAAATGCGCAGTAAATTCTTCGCATCCGTATCCCACGATGTACGCACTCCCCTCAATTCCATCATCGGTTTTCTGGGGCTGCTTGAGGATTCCGACATTACAGACATTCAAAAATTATACCTGGATTCGATTAATTCGTCATGTAATCACTTAATATTGCTTATAAATGACATACTTGATTTTACTCGGATAGAACATGGTAGTATAGATATAAATACTCAACCTATTTTAATAAGACCGGTTTTAGAGGAAAGTATTAATAACTTTATACCTCATTCGACTGAAACGGGGGTTGAGCTCATTTTACAGATTGATGACGATGTGCCGGAAAGAATCAACTGTGACACTTTAAGATTTAAGCAGATCCTCATAAATCTTTTGGGGAATGCTATGAAGTTTACCCACGAAGGTAGTGTTTCACTACTTTGCTCAATCACAGGTTCAAACCTGAAGATAGAGGTTATTGATACGGGAATAGGCATCAGTCAGGATGTTCAAGAATATTTGTTTTCTCCATTTACACAAGCAGATCCTTCAATTACCGAGATGTATGGCGGTAGCGGTTTAGGGTTGGCGATTTCAAAGCAATTAGCTGAGTGTATGGGAGGAACATTATCGTTAGAAAGCAAACTTGAGGATGGCTCCAAGTTTACTCTCTGTCTACCTAAATAAGAAACGAAAGGAAATAGTGGTATTCTAATGAGTCAAATGGTTAAGTTGTACAATCAGTTACTTAATCGTGTGGAAGGAACCGCGGTTAGATGTTGGGAGGATATTTGCAATGTCCTCGATGAAGTTTCAAATACAGAATTAGTACCTCCTTGTCATTCAGAGGATGAATTTGACAAACTTATTAAAAAAGGGATTGCCTTTGTTACCTACGAGTACGGTATAGACGGTGTTTCAATTGAAGTTTCAAAGTACGCAAAATCTCTGGAATCAATTTATAATAAAGAAGGCTTTGACCTTCCTATCCACTTTATCGGCGGAGACTTTAAGCCAAAAGCAGACATAGTCCTAAAACCAAGATGGGCACGCCACACGATACAGCACATGAACGGCTGGTCTAAATGGCATCATGGTCAATGGTTCTCCAAGCTTTACTATGAAGATATGCCCGAAGGCAGTGCCCTTTCAGATACGATCTCGAAAGAGATATGGGCTCAGACTCTGGACTTTATCCGCCAGCTTGGCGACTATCAGGTAGCAAATGATATATCCTGCATAATACCGGTAAATATTCCGACAAACCCGGGCAACTTTGCAATCATGCTCGCGTTATGCTTTGTTACAGAGGCTCTTGGAACGTATGTGATAAGTTCAAACCACGACTATTATTGGGAAGGGGGAAAGCACCAAAATGACCGTGAGCCGAATGAAGAGCCAGGCGTTCGCGATCACTTTTTCCGCAATCACGATAATAAACCTTTCTACGATCTGTTTAAAAGAATCTATCCATGGAACGGCAGACGCTGGATCCAGGTAAATATAAATACTCCTCAGTCTGAAAAACTCGTCTCAAAATTTGATTTTGACCAGTCCCGTGTTTTTGAACTTGGGACATCCATCAGTGATAAGTTCTTTACTGAGTTTGATCAGGAAAATGTAAAAGGTGTCAGAAATAGGATGTCATACATTTTCTCTGACGGAGAGCACACGCTCAAAACAACTTCTGTTGATGACTTTCACTCCGATTTGGACAACTGGATCTGCAATCAGAAACCTATTTTTATAGGACATGAAGGAGACACAATAGTAGACCTGACTCAGGATCATATGATCTACTGCCTGCAGCCCACAAGAGTTGTCGGACGTAAGCGAATAGAGAAAGACCTGCAACTGATTCAGGCACTTATGGACTATGTTCCATTCAGGCGCGAATTCGATAATGATGATTCATACCAGCTGGTGCTCCACATAACGGGCCCGGTTCCCATTGAGCACAAAGATGACCTGAAGAGAGTTATCAAAGCATACCGGAAGTTGTGTAGTTATATCCCTTCTGAAGTATCAAGCAGAATCTTCCTGGCTTTTTCTGTAGGAAATGAATATCACCCTAGTTTTGAGAAAATGAATTTTAAGAGACTCTGCATTGAGGAACTCTACAGGCTTGCAACCGTAATCCTTTTCCCGAGCGAAACAGAAGGAAGAGGTTTACCTATAATTGAATCAAGCGCCGGCGGGATCCCTATAATATGCAGTCGCTACTTCCCGGAACGCGTTTTTGATGAAGTCATAGGAGAAGACTTACCTGATGATGAGAGAATTCATTACACATTATTTCCAGAAGAAGGGTTTACACTTGAGTTCCTGAAACAGGCTTGTGACCTGATGATCCATCAGTCGAAGTACAACAACATGAAACAACACAACAAGTGTGCGGTGCGACTGAGATACAGCTCGGAAATGGTCCGGGTGAAATTTGAAACTTTTTTCGAAACGTTAATGCAGCTCGAGCTTTGTACATAGTTGCATTTATAACTCATATTGCCTAAAAATTTACAGTATACTGTACGCGGCTGAAATCTTAGTTTTTAAATTGGCAAATACGTTCAAATACGGCAATGCCACGAATAAGATAACTACCGCTTGCGGTATAATGACAATCTGAAATACAAAGGAGAAGTGAAATGCGAATTTGTTTTATTGAAGATACCCCCCTTCGTGGAGGTACACAGATTTGGGTAGCGGAAGCAACAAAGAATTTCATATCCAAAGGACACGAAGTAAATATTGTAGCACCAGCCGGTTCTTATGTGTCTGAAACCTGCGTTGAATTCGGAGCAACAGCCTACACGTACGATTGGGATGATATAGTTAAAAACCCTTCTGCGTACCAGAAAACGTGGACGGAGGCGTTCAAAAATAGTGATATGACAGTCTGTACGGTTCATCCGCCACGGGGAGGGTTTCACTGTTCTGTCTTTGCGGCCAAGTGCATAAAAGAGGGCAACCTTGACACGATCCACATCCCTAAAACAGGATCGATAGTGCCATGGTATGAAGGGCGCTTTTATGTACCGGACGACAGCATTAATCACAAAGTGATATGCATTACAGACTACACGCGCAACTATCTGGTTGAAGAGTATAAAATACCGGCGGATATAATAGATCTGGTTTATCAGGGAACTGAAGTAGACCGGTTCTCTTCTACACCGGAAACAGTTGCTGAAGCTAAGAAACGTTATCCAACACCGGAAAATGCTTACCCGGTTTTGGCGTCGATCGGGATGTTCGAAGACCGTAAAGGTCAGATCGTTCTGCTTCAGGCAATGAAGAAACTGATCGACAGCGGACGTCTTCCGAATGTTCACGCAGTGTTAGTGGGAGAGGGGCCTGACGAAGAGATGCTGAAGGCAGTTGTTCAAGTGTACGGACTTGAAAATAATGTTTCATTCTTCCCGTTTACAAAAGAACCTAACTACGTATTTGACAGCATTGATATTCTCACGTTGCCGAGCTTGTATAAAGAAGGTTTACCAAACGTTATTCTTGAAGCAATGTCAATGGGCTTACCTGTTGTATCGAGTCGCATGGCAGGTGTACCTGAAGTGGTAATTGAAGGTGAAACAGGTTACATGACTGATATTGGAAATGTAGAAGAGTTTGCCGATGCAATTGAAAAACTATCTGCAGATAAAGATCTTATGAAGCAGATGGGAGTTAATGCGCGAAAAATGATGAAGGAAAAGTTCGATAAGAAACATCAGTTCGATGCGTTTCTCGACTACTTCGAAAGCATCCTGAAATAACACGATATATTAAAAGGTCCGGCATCAATAATGCCCTGACCTTTTTATATACTTTTTGAGATCTTAAAACCTAATTACCTCAAATTCTGTCTTCTGAAAGGACACCGTAATGGGTGGAAGGTTAAGCATACTATGCACACCCCAGCACGATAAATCGTGAACTCACACAACTCTTACGCATCGTAAGCCAAGCCAATCACGGCTGTGGTTCTCATCATTACTCAGTCACCGCCCCAAAATACCGATTG
>JAUVCU010000061.1 GCA_030590715.1 Lentisphaeria bacterium | reverse complement strand
CGATGTTTGCCTGAAATGTAGCGAACTTTGTTGAAATGCCGTGCTGTGTGCCATTGAAAGTCACGCATGAATTCTGAAATATCATTTAGCCGTTTTCTGTATCTATGACAAAAACTAGACCTGGCATCCATTTCATTACGGCCTTGATAGAACTCCTCATACAATTCCTTAACTTTGGGCAATGTGATCTCAAATTTGTTTTTCTGAGCAATAATCAAATGAACGTGAGTGTTCATGCAACACCATTGCAGAACCTCCAATCCCGTGTACAAACGTTCCAGCTTTTTGATGAAGTGTTGGAGATAATCTTTGTCTGCATCGTCAAAATTTAGCAGATCTTCATTGTGGTGTCGTCTGGTCGCATTGGCTATACAGTGAAAGTAAGTGACATCGCTCTGTGAATTGATATAACTGTAATAACGCCTCATAACAAACCTCCAGCTTTTACTTCATTGTCATCAACGCATGAACAAATAAACATTCTATTCAAATTATATTATCCGTTAACTCTAAATGAAATATTTGATCTCATTTTATTAAGATTAAAATAATTCATAAGTATTTGTGAATAAATGAGATTAGTTCTTTTTAAAAAGATGTCGGCTATCTTTTTTGCTAAGGACAATTGCGTAATTAGCCACGAACTGTATTTATAGTTAATAATAATGTTTATAAAATAGTAAAGAGTTGATGAGGTTGAGAGTGGATAAGGTTTTTATAAGAGATTTAGTAATAAATACAATAATCGGGATTTACCCGCATGAACGGGAAAATAAGCAGCCGGTGACAATAAATATTGAAATGAGTTGTGACCTCCGCAAAGCGGGAGAAACCGATGACTTGAACGATACGGTTAATTACAAAGAAATAAATGATAAAGTGCGTGAACACGTTGCGAATTCGTCTTATTAACTGGTCGAAAAAATGGCTGCGGCAGTAGCTGATATTTGTCTTGCTGCAAAAGGCGTGGAATCAGTTGTGGTAACCATTGATAAGCCTGAAGCTCTTGAGGGAAACCGTACGGTAGGGATTCAGATCGAGCGAAGCAAAAAGTAAGCATCTCATATTGGGGATTTTATGATCGAAGCTTTAATTCAACAAAAAACCGGAATTATCCAAGCACTAGTACTGCTTTCTCTTTCCGGTTTTTTCTCCTGTTCTGAAACGGCGTTTTTCTCTTTGAGCAAGTTGGAGCTTGTTGCTTTGGAGAGCGAGAAGAGTAGGATGTCAAAAGCGATACTAAGGCTGTTCAAAGATCCCTCGAAGCTTCTGGTTTCAATTCTGTTCGGTAATTTAGCCGTAAATATTCTCTTTTTTAGTTACAGTACGGTGCTGATAAGTAATCTGGGCAAAGATCAGGGCGCTGCATTTCAGGCAATTTCGGGGATATTTGTTTTGATTACAGTAATTGTTTTTGGTGAAGTCTTGCCAAAAGCGACGGGGCTTTCCTATTCTCTGAAAATGGCCCGGTTATCAATTTATCCGCTGTTGGTTTGGGACTTTATCGTGACTCCTTTCAGAATCGTTCTTTCATGGATTGCCGAAAAACTTGAGCCGGAAGAAGATGAAGGGCACAGTCATATCACACCTAATGAGCTGAAAATGCTGATGAATATAAGCAAGGACGAAGGGAACTTCAATTTTCAGGCTGGTGAAGTGATCGATGATATTGTGGAGCTGTCAACGATTAAAGCGCGGGAAGTTATGAAGCCGCGAGTAGACGTTGTTATGTGTTCCACACTGACGCGGGTTTCAAAAGCGATACAGCTGGGCGTGGAGAATAAGTCATTCTACATTCCTGTCTATCAGGGAAGCGAAAATAACCCCGTAGGAGTGGTGAATGTAAAAGAGCTCTTTTTGTCTGCTCCGAAAAATAATTTTATCCGTCCTTATGTTAAACCGCTTAAATTTGTTCCTGAAACAAAAAAAGTGGGTGAACTGCTTGATGAGATGATTGCAGAACAATTGTCAGTCGTTGGTGTGGTTGACGAGTATGGCGGCCTGGAAGGTGTGATTAATATCCGCTACATTCTGGAACAGGTTGTCGGGAAAATGAATTCTCGTTTTTCATCACCGAAAATCACTCCGGTTGTTCAGTTAGGAGAGAACCGATATAGAATCCTCGGAGAATTATTGTTGAAAAACTGGGATGATTTCTTTTATGACGAATTATTTGAAGAGGATGAAATGCTGGCTGTAACTACGATCGGTGGATTTTTGACATATCAGCTTGAGCATATCCCTCAGCCGGGAGACGTTGTTGAGCATAGAAACCTGCGATTTACCGTAGAATGTGTGAGTCATAACAAAGTGGATAGTGCGATCCTTGAAATAATGGAGGGTACATCCGATGCTTAGTTGTTTGTTGATCGTAATTTTCTGTATTGTCCTGTCTGCTACTTTTTCCGGTTTGGAAACCGGGAGTTATGTTGTGAACCGGGTCAGGCTTCACCATTGGGTCGAACAGAAGAAACCATTTGCCGCAACTTTAGCAAGAAACTTGAAGAAGCCCCAGCTTTTCGTTTTTACGACGCTGATTGGCAATAACATAGTTGTTTATATCGCTACGGGTTCTGTCACAGAATTTGTTGGGCGCAGTGGAATCGCGGGAGAGGAACTTGAGCTGCTTTGGAACTTTATCCCATGGTCGGCTGAGGTTGCTGCTACGGCAATTCTTATGCTTCCACTATTTATTTTTGCCGAAGTTGGACCGAAGAATCTTTTCCGAGTGAAAGCAGATTACCTGATGTATGAGACTGCGAGTATTCAACGGTTTTTTATAATTGTTTGTTACCCTGTAACGGTTCCGTTGAGGTATTTTGCAACAGTTTTGACGCGTTCGAAAAATAAAGACTATTCGAGTAGCATCAAGAATATCACTCTACATAGGTTGCGGTTTTTTCTGCGCGAAAGCCGTGACAAGGGGACTATAACGGAGCGTCAGGATAGAATGATCAATAACGCGATCATGCTGCAAAAGAAAATGGTGACAGACGCTATGGTACCTATAAGTAAACTTGTTGCACTGGAGGAGTCTGATGTATCTGTTGAGAGCTGCGTTAAAATTTTTAAAAGGATGAATGTAAACAGTATTCCGGTCTATCGAGATTCTATTCAGAATATTACTGGGGTTATTCATGTTTTTGATGTGATTTCATGTGCAAGCGATAAGGTTTGTCATTTATCAAACAACGTTCAGAAGATCTGTTCGGTTAGTCAGTCGGATGATATGCAGGAGGCATTTTATAAGATACAGAGTGAAGGGGAAAGGATTGCGGCAGTCAGGAATAGCAGGGGAAAAGCAATCGGGGTGGTCAGACTGAAGGATATTGTAAGGAATATTACAGGGGCATTCTAGAGAGTATCTCAAGCTTTTAGTCTAATGTTTTGCCAGTCAGTTCGTACTACTGTTTCATTTTTAGATTTATAAGATAGTTAATTTAAATAAAGAGAGGAAAGAAAAATGAGTCAAGACAATCAGTTTGACAAAGAGTCCATTGAGAACATTATTGGCGGCAGTGGGGTTTGGATTATTATAACCCTTGTTATCGTTGCCGTTCTCGGCTTTAAAAGCTTCCGTATGGGAGAGGTATCGGGAGAGCAAGTAGGAGTTATTCTCGACAAAATGAGCGGTGATATGGAAGTGATCGAAGAGTCCGGAGTGAAAATCTACAACAGCATTATCAAAGAATTCTTTACGCTTGACAAAACAGTTCAAACATTAGATATGACAGAAGATACGAGGAGAGGTGATAGAACAGGTAAAGATGACCTGAAAGTAAAAACAATTGACGGTAGTGATGTTTACCTTGACCTTCAGGTTCGCTACGAAATTATAACAAAAATGGCAGATGTTGTTTTGAGAACATCAGGGCCGGGCGAGAATTATAAAATGAAGTGGATGCGCGACTATGTGCGTTCGATTGCCCGCAACTGTCTTGGAGAACTGACAACAGAAGAGTTTTACGATTCGTCTAAGCGAAATGAAAAGTCGATTAAAGCCAAAGAGATTATCAATAAAAAGATAAAAAAGTTTGGACTTATAATCACAGATATTGGAATTCCGCAAACTCCTCATTTCTACAAAGAGTATGAAGACATGATCAAAAAGAAAAAGCTTGCGGACCAGGAAGAACTTGAGGAGAAATCATTGGCTCTTGCAGCTCAGCAGATTCAGAAAACAGAGATTCAGATAGCGGAAAATAACAAAACAGTAGAACTTACAGAAGCGCGTGGAATTATGAAGCAGTCAATAATTCAGGCAGAAGCGGAAGGTCAACGTTTGGAGGCACAAGCAAAAGCATATTTCGAAAAAATTAAAGTTGGTGCAGATGCCGATCTTTATAAAATGAAAAAGCAGGCGACCGGGATTTTGGCTCAAAAGAAAGCGGAAGCAGAAGGTATTCAGGCGATGAAGCAGGCCCTTGAAGGGGAAGGTGGTCGAAATATGGTAAAAATGGAATACGCGAAGAAACTGAAATATGTAACTATTTCAGCACAGCCATTTTCAAAGGAGAGTCATATCGGGCGCTTTGAAGTTAACAAACAACTAGGAGTTAAATAATATGAAATCAATACGAAACTTATGCATTCTATTTGTTTTATTTATCATTGTTGCATTTATTGCAATCAATTTTGCAATCGTTACCGTTCCTGTCGGAAGTGTTGGGGTTCAAACTAAAAAGTTTGCCATATTTGGAGAAAAGGGAGTTGTTGCAGAAGACTTTCAGCCTGGATGGCACATGCGTATTGCTGGACTTCAGAACTGGCAGATGTTTGACAGCACCGTTCAAACTCTTGAAATGACTAAAAGCCCAAATGATGGTTCTCGCCGTGGACGCGATGATGTTCGCGTTAAATCGTCGGACGGGTACGAGGTTTCTATAGACGTTACTTTGAAATACCGAATCAAAGATGGCACGGCGAATGAGCTTTACCAAAATACAGGAAGTGGTGTTAAGTATAAGCAGATCGTAAGAGATAAGACGAGAAAAGCGTGTCAGACCATCTTGGGACAAATGCAGACAGAAGAGTTTTATAACCCTGAAGCTCGCCGGAAAGCAACTACGGCAATTGTCGAAAACCTGCAGGAGAGCCTAAATGAAAACTTTGTTTCAATCATTGATGTTCTTCTGAAAAACGTACAGTTTGATCCTCAATATGAGAAAAAGATTCAGGCTAAAAAACTTGCTGATCAGGAAGTTCAACTGAATATTTCTCTTGAGAAAGCAGAGAAGATGCGCGGATTGACACGAGATATCAAAAAAGAAACAGAGATGAAAGTCGCTGTTATCAACGCAGAGCGAAAGGCTGAAATTGTAAAGATTAAGAATGAAACAGCTATTAGGCTGGCTACAATAAGCGCAAAATATAATAAAATCTCAACAGAAACAAAGGCCGATGCGGATCTTTACGCCGCAGAAAACGGCGCCGAAGGAAAGCTTCTGATTAAGAAGGCTGAGGCTGAAGGTGAAAAATTGCGTAACAGCGCGATGCAGGGTGTTGGAGGAAGTACTATTGTTGCTCTTGAAGCAGCTCGTAACCTCAACATAAGTAACATTACAATCTCCTCAATCGATACAGATCTTCTTGATATTGATGCAATGGCATCTAAACTTGGCGCAAATAAAACAGCTGAATAATTACAGAAATTTACTTCGGGTTGATTCTTCAGCCCGGTGTATTTATAATTTTATAAGATAATGCTTTTAAGACGGGGGCACTCAGATGGAAAAAATTAAACAGGTTTTAGATTTTTTAAAAAATGACATTTGGCGTCTGCCTCTTGATGACCTAACTAAAGGTAAATCCTTTCTGGTAAAAAAGGCACGAATCCTACTGCTTACATTTCGCTGTTTTAATGAAGATAAATGTACGCTGCGAGCATCGGCTCTTACTTTTTACGTTCTACTTTCAATTGTTCCAATCGCGGCAATGGCATTTGGTATTGCCAAAGGGTTTGGTATGGAAGAGACGCTAAAAACGCAGCTTCTAGCTAACTTTTCAGAGCAGCAGGAGGTGATGTCAAAGGTTATCGAGTTTGCGCAGAATATGCTCGACAATACAAAAGGGGGGATGGTTGCAGGGGTTGGTGTCCTTTTGTTATTCTGGACCGTGATCAAAGTTTTGGGGAATATTGAGATATCTTTCAATGATATTTGGGGTGTTAAAGAGCCTCGAACAATAGCCCGGAAGTTGAGCGACTATTTGTCAATGGTCGTTCTTGCTCCTGTTATCCTCTTGGTTTGTACAAGTGTTAATGTTTTTGTTACCGGCTTCTTTAAGAAAATTGTTGTGGAGTATGAATTTGTCGCTATGTTTGACGGAATTATTCTTTTCGGTCTGCGTTTTCTCCCGGTTATCTTTCTGGCGTTCTTTTTTGCTTTTATTTATATTCTTATTCCGAATACCAAGGTAAAGATAAAGCCAGCTATTTATGGAGGAATTCTTGCAGGTATTCTCTATCAGCTTCTGCAGGTGTTCTATTTCGGAGCACAGGCAGCGGTTGCCTCGACGAATCCCATTTATGGAAGTTTTGCAGCACTTCCTTTTTTCCTTGTATGGCTTCAGGTCAGCTGGTTTATTCTTCTTTTTGGAGCTGAGTTTGCGTACGCCAATCAGAATGTGGACACTTACTTTTTCGAGAAAGATACGAAAGCTATCAGCCACTCGTTTAAAAGGCTTTTGTCGCTGCAGATTGTGCATTTGATAGTCCGCGAGTTCAATGAAGGAGAAGAGCCGGAAAGCGATGCGAAGATTGCAGAGGATTTAAGTCTTCCGATAAGGCTTGTGCGCGAACTGTTGAACGAACTTCACGATGCTTGTGTGATTTCGGAAATAATTAATGCCCGGGATAATTCGATTACATTTCAACCGGCTAAAACTATTAATGATTTGAGTATTGCAGAAGTTATGGAAATGCTGGATTCAAATGGGAGCAGTAATATTCCGGTGAAACAAACAGAGGGAATTGAGGAGATTACTGAAAGTCTTGACCTGTTTAAAAAACAGCTGGTTGAATCGGCTCACAACAAGTTGATTAAAGATATATAATTAGCTAAGAAATTAGAAGTACAGCGCCCAGGAACTTCGCATAGACCTCTTTTAAAGCCATTTTATGTTAAAAGCACTCTTTTTGTCATAAAAAGTTTATTGAAGGCCTTTTGTAAAAATAAAAGTAAGGTATTTTCATAAGAATAATTAATAGACATGCATTTAAAGTCCTACTTGTAGGACCAGAGTTTTAAAACGGGGAAAATTTCAAGATTAATGAAGTACATTGCTATAACACCGAATATTTTAAAAGCTATAGAAAGTGCGGCTAAGGCTGCAGGGACTAATGTGAGACTGGCGGATAAAGCCGGGATCGCTCCTTCTACTATTGGTTGCTACCTTTTAGGTAAACGCGACAATATTAAGGAGTCTATCTTTGTAAAGCTTTATCCTTTTTTAAAGCCTTATCTGGATGAGGATGAACTGAACGCATCAGGAGCATTTGATTTTAGTAAGACCGCAGTGGATATGGCTGTTTTTTATGATACTCTAGCTGAAGATGATAAAAACAAAATGAAAATGGCTCAGAGAGATATCCTGATGGAAATCTATAATGAGTCTAAGAGAAAAAAATAGAACTTATTTTCTTCTCTATATAAAAAAGCGGAATTGGTATAACCAAGTCCGCTTTTTTTGTGCACTTATGAAATATTAGAATGGAGCTCTTATTATGTTCTGTTTCCAGAATGTGTCTATTGCAGGCATGAACCTGTTCGACTTTAATTGCATAAAAAAAGCGAAATCAGC
>JAUVCU010000060.1 GCA_030590715.1 Lentisphaeria bacterium | reverse complement strand
AAATTTGCTTACTTTGATTATCAGAGAACAAAAGTCTTTATTCGTACTTCAAAAATAATGAAGAAGATAGTTAAAAAAAAGAATAGACAGAATAAAAAGAAGCTGAGAGTTAATAAGACGATAGACCTGTGGCACCATTTAAAAATGAGTTGTGTGCGTTGTTCATCAACCGATATCATACGATATGGTTCTTCTATAAAGACCGTGATCGATTTGAAATTTGGTATTAATGGGATTAAAAGATGGGTTGTTAAATACAAACGTTATAGACTTTACTGCAAATCATGTAATAAACCTTTTATTCCATTAATCTGTAAGAATCGCTATTTGTACGGACATAATTTAATTTCCTGGGCAATCAATCAACATTTCACACATCAGTCTACGGGGGAGCAAATTGCAGCAATGGCTTCAGAACTCTTCAGTATTGACTTACATAGAAAATGGGTCTTAAATTTGAAGAATAAAGTAGCTCTCTTATATCAAAGTACATTAAGTGAAATTCAGAATTACGTCCTAGGAAGTGGTTTACTTCATGTTGATGAAACTCGAATTAGCGTTAGGGGGAAGAATCAATATGTGTGGGTATTCACAAATCTTGATGCAGTCTTTTTTTTACATACTAAAACTAGAGAAACAGCATTTCTAAAAGAATTACTTAAAGATTTTAATGGGGTTTTGGTCACTGATTTTTATCCTGGGTATGATGCTCTTGATTGCCCTCAGCAAAAATGTCTTGTTCACCTTATTCGCGATTTAAACGATGATTTATTCAGGAATCAACAGGATGAAGAGTATAAAAGTATTGTCAGTTTATTCGGAGAACTTTTAAAGAAAGTCGTAATAACTATAGATCGGTTTGGCTTAAAGAAGCATCACCTCAACAAACACCATAGAGATGTAAATGCTTTTTTTAAGCTCTTGGATAAATCATCATTCAACTCCGAGTTAGCAAAAAAATATGTGAAACGATTTTCTAAGAACAAAAAAAAACTATTTACTTTTTTAGATTATGATGGTGTTCCATGGAATAATAACAATGCGGAACACGCAATAAAGCCATTTGCTGTTTATAGGAAGCATGGAGATGGAGTTGTAACAGAAAAAAGCATCAAGATTTATTTGCAGCTTCTAAGTATTCAACAGACATGTCGATATATGAATCTCAGCTTCTTAGACTTTCTGAGATCAGGGGAGAAATCTGTCTTTTTATTTAGTTCGAAGAAATAGATCGATATTCCTAAAGGCTGTTCAGATAAAACTGGCAGATGCGTTTATTAGTCATTTTATGCAGTGGGGAAAACTATGAAGAAAAATAGACATTAGATGTCAATAATCTCATCGTACTGAAATACTGAGGTAGAAAACTTCTATCTAAAAAGACCGCCGACAAAAATCAGCACAGAGAGATAGAGTAGTATATTTTGGATAACTTATTGGGGGAGAAAGAACAAAAGTGGTGGGCCCAGAGGGACTCGAACCCGCGACAAGACGATTATGAGTCGTCTGCTCTAACCAACTGAGCTATAGGCCCACTTTTGTAGGTCCTTACTGTAGTCAATTGAAGAGCAAAGACAAATGAGAAAATACAATTTCACTCGGCAGAAAGGGGCTCAATTAAGGCTTTAACGATGGCCGATTATTGCAACATCTTTTGTATAAAACACTTTTGATAAAGTTCACTATGAAATATAGTGTCTGAATAAATTATTATTTTTTGGGAAAGTAAGTATTTTATGGATAAAACTTCATTATACAGCCTGTTTAAAACACGTGAAGTAAGAGACCTTGTGTGGGCAATTTACAGCCCATCGTTGATCGATGACTCGGCTGAACTTGTAAACGGTATCCTCCCGTGTTTTAAATTCAACTTTGAAAAAGATCAGCCTGTTCTAAAAGAGCTTGATGCCAACCCGGAGTTGCTGATTACCTATCTTGAAAGCAACTTCAGTTCCCGGCTGGGAAAATATTTTGAGAATCTCGTTGCGTTTTACTTTGATTATTATCCTGATTATGAATTACTTGCGAAAGGCCTTCAAGTCCAGGGAGAAAAAGGAACGGTAGGAGAATTTGACCTCATTGTAAAAAAACTTGAAACGGGAGAAATATTTCATATAGAGACTGCGGTAAAGTTTTACCTTCAATATTCCGAAGCTCAGGCAGATAATGACTGGTCATACTGGATCGGACCAGCCTGCAAAGATCGTTTTGATATCAAACTAGCCAAACTTTTAAATAAACAATGCTGTTTATCTGACCATATAGATTCACAAAAAGTGCTAGCCCCTATAACCGATGGACAAATGATGAAACGTTGTCTTCACTTAAAAGGTGCCCTGTTTAATTACGAGAATGGGCCGAGGCGTCACTTTCAATATGAAAATGATTTATTACGAACCGGGATATGGCTGCACCAACAAGATATTGACCTATTCACAAAAAATAATCCTGCGGCAGAATTTGCAGTATTAAACCGGCTCCAATGGCTGACAGGAGCTCTTAACGAAAGCAATTATAGTCCAATTGGCAAACTGAATAAGATTGTAAATGACCATATGACAACTCCCGGTTTAGAGAAGCAGCCGGTGATGATTTCACTCTCAAGCGGAGAACAACCTGAAATTCCATTTGACCGCATTTTTATTGTTCCCGATTCATGGCCATATCTTTAAAAGAATTACTGCTAACTTGAGTCTATATCACGCAAATACTTTTCTCTGCTTTTATATCTTCATTCTCTGGTTATTTTACTTCCAAAAACAAGGAGTTTCCCATGAAGTTTGAAGAATTTGCATCGTTGGTGAAGAACACCCGATCAGTCCGTAGGTTTAAAGCAGGAGTTGAAATTAATAACAATGAACTGCAGGATATAATTGAAGTTGTAAGATATGCGTCCAGCGCATTGAATAAACAGCCTCTGAAATATATCTGCGTAACAGATAAAGAGCTTGTGAATAAGCTGACAGAAACTTCAAAATGGGCTTCGCACCTGACAGAATGGGATCAGGCAGAAGATGAAGCTCCATCAGCTTTTATTATAATGGTAAATGATACTTCGATTGAGGGCTACGAAATGATTGACTGCGGAATATCGATGCAGACAATTATGCTTGCTCTTGCTTCAAAAGGCTATGCAGGCTGCCCGATGGCATCGATCGACAAAGACTTGTGCAAAGAACTTTTCAACTTGCAAAGCCCCCTTGAACCATTGCTTGGAATTGCAGTCGGAGTCTGTGATGAAACAATCAATATTGTTGAAGTAGAAAATGGTGATACCAATTACTTCAGATCAGAAAATGGAGATCATAACGTACCTAAAAGATCTGTTGATGAATTGTTGATCGCAAAGTACTAGTTAGAGCCCGTCCCATACCAGCATAAATTTTATAACGGTGCTTTTTGACCGTTTTTTGTCCCCAAATGGACTTTTGCGACAAACCTCATTTTTTGACCTTTTTGTTCGAGGCCATTGATTACACTCGCGAACCTGTCTGTAAAAAAAATGGACAAACCCAGCAACAATAGTAAATTTTGAGCTCTACTATTAAAAATCCGGGTACAAGGTAACCTTGGTCGTACGTCACTTTAATTGTAGAGAACTTTAGGCTGCTGCTTCGAGCTCTTCTTTCTCAAGAAGCATTTTTGTTAACTTCGTAAGATTGTGAACAAGCACGCCCCACCAAACAGCTTTATGTCTCCGGTCATAGCTGTAAGCTTTCTTCGCGCCACTGAGAAAATTATTTTTGATAATACTGATACTACCTTCATTCGGTCCGCGTCGCTTCATCTTTTGCCTAAACTCCGGCTCTTCCATTCTTTTTTGAAGTTCTGCTGGGGCTTTTGGACATATAGCATCGTAGATTTTATCATTATGCAGTTGTTCATGTACCTGCGGTGATGAAAAGCCTCGATCTGTGGTGATACTATCAGGCGCTTTGCCGAAAACACTTTTGTAGTATTCTATTGTCCCGGGTAGCATTTTAGATTCATTTGAGATCTTCTCTTTCTCAAAATTAAAGTCGACAATAAAACCATCGGCTTGTTCAGCTATGAGAAGCTGTGACCCGAATTCGTTATGAGATTCTGCTTTGCGGCGCGTCACGACATGCACATCCTCCTGATACAGACTAAGAATCTTATCCGCATTCTTTACCTGCCGCTCACCGATGATCCGTTCATGAGCTTGGGAAACGACCTTTGGCATTATATCAGTTATCTTTTTCAGCCTATCAATGATCTCTTGAGCTCTCCCCTGAGTATATTTTGTTAGATCCCAGGATTCCTCAAACACAGCAAGGTGGCTCTCGGCGTGGTTACGGATCGTTTTCTCAAGTTTTTTCATTTCCCGTAATACTGCCTTCCGTTTTCTTGAAGCGTCTTTTTTGCGATTAGCTGCAGCCATTTTGATACAGAGTCCATTCATCTGGCTCATGAATGCTTTCGGATTACCCATCCGGCATTTAATGCCCGCCAGGCGGATTAGAATCACAGCCTTAATCATAGTCCTGACGCCATCCCTCAGTAATAACCAATCAACAGGGTACCGCATCTGAACTCCGACACAGGTTGCATCCAGGTAAAGGTCACCACCCTCAGCTTCATTCAGAAATGCTTTATCCTTAAATAGTAATACATTAAAACGGTCATGAATCTGAGAAAACTCTTCACAGGAAAGAAGATTCGTATAACGCTGCAGCGTGCTCTTCGACGGAACATTAATCTCAACAATATTATCAAGGAGAGCGAACTTCTGTAGAGTCGAATTTGAAGCAAGTGCAATGTTGAGTTTCCGGTATGACAGACCTTCTAATTCCCGAATAATACAACAGCGGAAAGCCTCGTGCCCTTCCTTCAAATACGCATTATGCATTTTCTCCGACATAATATACTCTCGGCCTCGTTGGGCGTATTGCTTTTTCTTCTCGGCATACGTTGCGCTGACAAACTGCAGGGCAAATAGGTGGCCGAGTCCAGATTCGTTAATAACGCAGTCGAGTTTTGTATAAAAGTTCAGAAATTCATTAAAATCAATTGATCCGGTAACTGGCGTATTTGCTACTGAAAGGTATGGTTGTATATCGCTGCCCATGTTAGCTCCTGTTAGTTTTTTGTGGTGAAAAACAGTAACATTTGAGTCTGGTTATGGGCAGTGATCTTTCTTAAAAAGACCTTTTTTTGACGAAAACACTTAAAAACGGGTGTTTTATCTCATTTGTAATCTCTCTAAGTTCTTGATAGTAAAGGTTTGTTCTTGCGTGGGACAGGCTCTAGGTAATGTACAAGCAATGTGGATGTGGTCATTGCATCCACCAATTTCATGAACACAAGAACGATGATCTATTAGAATTTTAGAAATATATTTATGTAAATGCCCTTTCCATTTTTTATCAATCATTGGAGCTCTGTTTTTGGTACTGAAAATTATATGAACTAAAACCTCACTTTTTGATTGTGACATTCTCTTTCCTCATCTAAATAATTCTTATCAAATTATATGAGGCGCTCCTTCAGAGCGCAAATGGCGAATACAATGATGTAACCAGCTCTGAAGAGCTGGCCTATATCTAAAATATTCCTTCGGAACAAATTTGTAATGTATGTTTTTCTGAGGTGCACCTTCAGAGCGCAAATGGGGAATACAATGGTGCAACCAGCTCTGAAGAGCTGGGCTATATCCGAAATGTTCCTGCGGAACAAGTATAGATAATTGAAACAATAGCTCTTTTCAATTATCGTCAGACCTTTAATCAAAAAAACTCCTGCTGCATATTTTGCAGACAGGAGTTACTTTGTAAGTCCAAAGCCCTGTTAACGATTGACTTTAGACACTAGACTTGAGAACTATTCCTTAATCAGATCGACGAATGAATATTCGCACTGGTCTTTTTCTGTTTTAGGGAACGGACCTTCGCGGTGGACTTCTTTCCACTCTTCGCCAAGTTCGGCAAAGAAAACATCGCCGTCGAAGCTTTGGTGAACTTCAGTCAGATAGATCTTTTCAATATACGGCATCGCAAGGTTATAGATCTGCGCTCCGCCGATGATAAACGCTTCTGTTTCGCCGTTGTCTTTCGCAACCTGAAGAGCTTCTTCAAGAGAGTTGACAACTACGCATCCCTCTGCCGTATAATCTTTCTGGCGGGTGATAATTACATTCGTTCTGTTTGGAAGAGGACGTCCGATCGACTCATAGTTCAATCGGCCCATAATGATATGGTGTCCAGACGTGATTCGTTTGAAACGTTTCAGGTCTTCAGAAAGGCGCCAGATCAGGTCGTTGTCTTTTCCAATTACGTTATTTTGAGCAACTGCTACTATTGATGAGATTTTCATTAAATTGCCACCGCGCCTTTGATTAGTGGATGTGGATCGTACCCTTCAAGCTCAAAGTCTTCGTATTTGAAATCAAAAATACTTTTTACTTCCGGATTGATTTTCATAGTTGGAAGAGGCTTCGGTTCGCGTGAAAGTTGAAGATTTACCTGTTCCATGTGGTTCGAATAGATATGCGCATCTCCGAACGAGTGAACGAATTCGCCGCATTCAAGACCGGTAACCTGAGCCATCATCATAAGAAGCAGCGCGTACGATGCGATATTAAATGGAACTCCAAGGAAGACATCCGCAGAGCGCTGGTAAAGCTGGCACGAAAGTTTTCCGTCAGCAACGTAAAACTGGAAGAACATGTGACATGGAGGAAGAGCCATATTAGGAATTTCCGCAACATTCCACGCGTTTACAATCATGCGGCGTGAGTCCGGATTTGTCTTGATTTGTTCAACAACGTCAGCGATCTGGTCAATAACTTGCCCGTCAGATCCTTTCCACGAACGCCACTGTGCCCCGTAAACAGGTCCAAGTTCGCCGTTTTCATCAGCCCACTCATTCCAGATACGAACGCCGTTGTCCTGTAGGTATTTGATATTTGTTTCACCCTTAAGAAACCAAAGCAGTTCGTGGATTACCGATTTCATGTGGACTTTTTTTGTCGTTACAACAGGGAATCCATCCGCAAGGTCAAAACGCATTTGATGCCCGAAAACACTAAGAGTTCCTGTTCCCGTACGATCTTCCTTCTTAGTCCCTTCATTCAGGACGCGCTTCATCAAATCTAAATATTGCTTCATGATTACCCCGTTTTGTTATTATATTTTTGCTAAGAAAATAGTGTCTCACATACCATTTTTCAATCACACTCTTGTCTAAGATTCAGGGCAACGGATTAGAAATGTTTTTATACTAATAAATATATTGTTAATAGGAGCTATTATTGCATGAAACCCTTTGACAAAGAAAAATGTTTCCTTATTGTATTCAACCTCGAATAAAGCTGTTTGTAGAACAGATTCTTATTATTCAATGAATAACCATCCTGAAAAGTATTTATAACTGTGAAAAAGCATAATTCAGAAAAAGAAAATCAAAATGTGTCGGTTGGTGGTTACACTAAAACCCACATGGACAGCTACTTCGACTGGCTGGCTGACAAGATCATTTTTTCTTTGGATGACTTTTTTAAATTTCTGAGAATTTCATTTCGTCCGTCTGAACTTTTTATCCATCACGAGGAAGAACCTATAGAAGAGGGCATTCCTGAAGCTGAACTTTTGCTGCAGGAAAAGGAACAGCACGAAAAAAAGAAAATGTTTTTGTCCCGCTTAAAACAAAAGTTTGATAAGAGAAAGAGTGCTTACGAAGGGCGCTTGAAGTTCAGGGAGGCAGCCAGGCTTGAACGCTTGAGGAAGAAAGAAGAATTCGAGAATGGTACTGAGGACCAGGAAGGTAAGGTAACAAAAGCAACAGTTCCATTTCAGGATGTTACCGATGCTGATTACGAAGAACCGCCTAGAGAGAGCCCTAACGAGAAAGG
>JAUVCU010000234.1 GCA_030590715.1 Lentisphaeria bacterium | reverse complement strand
GGTAAAGATGTATTCGAAAAGGTCTTGGAGAGTGCACTTCTGGCTTATGAAGCGGGGGCTCATATTGAGATAATAACCAATATTATTCCCAATTGGAATGATAGTACCGATGAGTTAAGTGAACTGTCGAAGTGGATTGTTGATAATATGAATAAGTCAGTACCTTGGCATGTGACCGGCTATTATCCCTGCTATAAACTGACCGAGCCTCCAACACCAATGGCAACACTGGAAATGGCAAGGCAGATCGGATTGAAGAACGGACTGGAGCATGTGTATACGGGCAATATACGATCAGAGGAGACTGCGACTACATATTGTCCACATTGCGGTAAAGTGCTAATTCGAAGGTCTGGATATGGCATTGGAACCAACCATATCATCAAAGGCTGCTGTGAGTTTTGCGGATATAAAATAGGTATGTTCAGGAACTACGATACCGAAAGTAGTTTGTAGGTGAAAAAAGACCTACAGCTGATGTATTCAACTATAGGTTCCATGTCGTGTGCTGTTAAATCTATTCTTCTATGATTGCCCTGAATCCAACGTTGAATACCTGCTGATATTTAGGATAAGCTAAACGATAGCTCGACGTGGCTCTATATGGGATATCACGCCAGGAACCACCGCGAACAACACGTTCTTCGTTACCTACGGTAGTATCTCCTTTCAATGGATACGGTAAGTATGATGATCGAGTCCATTCTGCATTTTATCCAATGGTATCTCAGCCCACGGTGATCTCTTTAAAATCAAGCGTTGTCAGATCAACTTCGTTTCCCTCTAAGTCAAGAAGTTTTGGCGAAGCCCAGATTGCCTGGTCGTTTCCACTGTCCCGGACAATCAGATATAGTTCTTCAAATCCTTTAACATCTAAAGTAATTGTTTCTGCTGTCTTGTTTCCTTTTATCAATGAACTTTGCTCGACAGAAGAGCTGTTTGTCTCTCCTGCATTAAGTCCTATTTGAAAAAAGGCAGATGCTGCAAGCGTCACCACCATCTTCAACCTGTTCATATTTTTCCTCATTTTAAAATATTACAGTTTTTCCTTATATAGATTGTGATCCTATATATAAGCAGTGGCTTGCGGTTGTCAATTGGGGCCGTGTAGATTTAGTTCATATAACTTCTCTAGAGTTAAAACTCCAGAATACCTGTTTTTTCATCGAAGTGGAAACCGGTATTGTTCATTATCTCTGCAAATGTTTTTTCTTCTACTTCCTCTTTTTTCGGCTCTGTTTTTTTAGCCGTTTCCTTCTGTGTTTGTTTACTCTCTGACAGCCCCGCTGGAATTATATCAGCCATATTCCCGTTCGGCTTATTCTCTGTCGGGATCATATCCTGTTCGTATTGCTCAAGATCTTCTTCTGGCTTGTCACTATTCATGTAGCTTAGAAAAGCTTCCATATCGTTGCCGACCGGAAGTTCAACAGTTTCTTCTACTTCTATTGCTGTTTCCTGAGAAATAAATTCACCGTCAAATTCCTTGGCAGTCAGGTTTGAAAAGTCATTAATACTCATTGTTAAAACACCCTGCTTGTTATTCTTATATGTAACTTGTTCAAAGTTCTTGTTTTTGTTGGCATTCAATTTGTCGGAAGACTAGATTAGTGGACGACAAATAAACGCATTCACTAATATTAAGTTGAAAGCATCTTTTACAATGGGGAAAGAAATAGTGAAAAATAAGTTATTGGGCCTGAAAGCCAGCCAGCTGGCGGCACTCACATCTTTTACATTAGTAAATATAGCGGAGAGCGCTTCCAAGCAAACAGCCCCTACTTCATATAATAGCGTATCATTAAAGCAGCTTCAGGCACAAGCTGCCAGCGGTCAGGAAAAGTCGCAGTATATAATTTTAAAGAAGATCAAGTATTATGTCGTTCAAAAAGGGGACACGCTGTACGACATCTCTAAAAAAATGTATGGTTCGACGAAGTATTGGAAGGTTATCTACGAGACTAACAAAGCAAAGTATCCAGACCCGAAAAAGATAAAAGCTGGAACGAAGCTCGCTATTCCTTATAAAGTGAGGAGGCTTAAAAAGCCTTCCGTTATCAAGAAAAAGGACGCAGCTATTGTCACGAAAAAGAGGCCTTCTGCTAAAAAGAGAAAGAGTTCAAATTTTATTGGAATAGAAGATGTAGACTTTCAGGCTCCTGAAATAATAGAACGTAAAAGGCGTCGCACCGTCACAGCAAGCAAAGACGTGAGTGAATCTGCTGAAATCATAGAGCCTAAATTCGTGCGTAGCATTGAATTGACCAAACGGGTAATTCTTGAGATAGGCATGAAGATTTATCAGAATGAATGCAGTGGAAAAAAGGAGAACCTTACGGTCTGGAACGATGGGGAAGCATTTCCGTCGTTTGGTATCGGTCATTTTATCTGGTACCCGAAAGGCTATGATGGACGGTTTACCGAAACGTTTCCTGAGTTCGTAGAATTTGCCCGGAGTCAAGGTTCTCACTTACCACCGTTAATGCTTCCTGTTGAAGGTCGCTTTGATGCTCCATGGAGGCGCAAAAGTGATTTTATCCTTGCCGAGAAATCAAAAGGTATGGATCTTGTCAGAGATTTTCTGGCGTCACACATAACGCTTCAGACTGAGTTTATAATAAAGCGCAGTGAAAAGGCTCTTGATAAAATTACAAAAAATCTGAGCAGGGAAAAGAGGCTGGATATACAGCTGAAGTACTACAGAATTGCCAATTCTGAAAACGGGATGTATCCGCTGATCGACTATGTTAATTTTAAGGGAGAAGGAACTTCTCTTAAGGAGCGATACAACGGTCACGGTTGGGGACTTTTACAGGTTCTTGAAGAGATGAAATCTAACACTAGAGCTGGAAGCAAGGCAATAGATGAATTCGTTCGTGCAGCAAAATTCGTGCTTGAGAGACGGGTGAAGAATTCGCCCGTGAAAAGTAAAGAGTCACAATGGCTGCAGGGGTGGCATAACAGGGTCGCGACTTATTCTGCTAAATAGTTGGTGGCGACACATTAAAAGCAGGAACCGGTAAAATGGACCTGCTTTTATATGCGAGTTGCTATGCGGTGATCTCAGCCAATGTGGATGTGATCGCTGTTTCAAGCTTCTCTTCAATTACTGCTGAGATTTTAGTGGTAATCACTTTCTCTTGCTCTAAATAAAGATTTTCTTCGGGCTCCAGAACGTCAAGCAGTTCGTCTTCCCAGAAATCAATTGAGATAACAGGAAGTTCATATCCCTTTATGTACACTTCAAGGCGCGGGTAACTGAATGAAACCTCATTTGCTTCTTCGTTGACAAGTGTTAGCTGAACGTTGTCACATGTCATTTTTCCCGTAGATGTCAGCGGTTGATATGGGACATTCTCATCTTCAACATCAAAGCTGAACGATTCGCACTCAATACCATACAGCAGTTTATCTTCTTTTGTTTTCAAAAGATAATTGTGATCAAAGTTGCTGAATGCGCTGTAGGCGAAAACGAGCTCCATTTCACAGGCTGAATCATCAGCGTTAAGTTTTTTTATAAACTCAGATCTCTTGCTTTCGATTATCTCCTCTTCAACGATTTGATATTCTCCGCTCAAATCAATCTGCTCTCCGTTCACTCTTATACTACTTACCAAGGGAGCTATGTCTTTTGATTTTTTAGCCAGATTTAAAAATATTGAAACATATTTTTCAAATCCCAGTTTCTTTATGTCAGAAAGCTTTGCTTCATTTGTGAAGTACTTGATGTCTTCCGCGGTGATTTTCTCGATTATCATTTTATACCTCATTTCCAATACATTATTTAATTTCCACGCACTATACATTTTCTATTCGCTTATGTACAGACTGTGCCGAATAATTTAGCGCAATGTACGAAGAAGCTGCTTAACTTTTTTATTTTTTGCTTCAAGTTTTGTGAAGTCGTAAGGCGTCCAACGCTCTTTTTGAAT
>JAUVCU010000190.1 GCA_030590715.1 Lentisphaeria bacterium | reverse complement strand
ATGTTAAAACAAGAAAATAGTTTAATATCAGAATAAAAGTGAGGAGATGACGGGGGCATCGTGATGGTTTTGTAGAAAATCAAATTATATTTTTTTAACAAACAGGATATGTGATTATGAAAAAGTTTATTACAGCGATGTTAATTAGTGGTGTTACTCTGTTATCCGTCAATGCTCAGCAAAGCGATGTGCAACCAAATTGTGCTTCAGTCGATGAAATTATTGAGGTACTAAAGCAACGCGGAGTTACTAATATTGTCGAATTACAATCAAAAGATGGTATGTGGGTTGCTGAAACAATTGATGAAAATGGAAAGCGCAGTAAGGAAATTATTGTGTATTGTTCAGATGCTAAACTTGGGACTCTTGAAGCTAAAGAAATTCGTCTTAGCACTCCTCCAGCTGATGGTGTAACTTTGGACACTATTCTTTCTAGCGTTAAAAGTGGTTACGGAGGACAAATTTATGGGGTTGAATTTAAAGCGGGTAAATGGATTGTTGAGTTGTCTCTACCTTATCGGAATTCACCGACAAAAGTAAGAAGACACAAGATATATTACGATGCATATGGAAAAGTAATACTGAACACAATGACTGATTAGTGAACCAATTGATATTTCTCTCATTCTTCAGGTAATTATTACCTGAGGAAGAGAGGCTTCTTAGTAATGTTATTCTTTTCGTGTTAGAAAATATCTTTATTGAGCTATTTTCTAAAATTTCTCAAGGCCTTCGACGGCGACAATTATCGATCCGATCAATGCCGTGTCGTACCCGAACCGCGAGATCCTTATTTTAGGCATAGGAACCAGTTTCAGGTTTTCGTGCATATAGTTTCTGGCCTTTGATATCAGTTTTTCGCCCTGATGGTGAATTATTCCTCCGCCGAGAATAATTATGTCTGGAGTGTAAATCGTTGCCAGATTTCTCAAACCTTGCCCTAAGTTGTAGGCAACTTCATCCCACTGTTCTTCTGAAATATCTTCCGCTGGTTTTCCGTAAAGCTTTTTAATCCCGTTTCCGGAAACAAATGCTTCGAGGCAATCAGGAGCTCCGCATTCGCATTCTATGTCGACTGTTGATGACGTTTTGTAATTTATTGACTGGTGTCCTATTTCAGGATGTGCTCCGTTGATCCCTCGGTAGATCTTGCCGTTTACAATGAAGCCGCCGCCTAGACCGGTGCTTAGCGTTATGTAGAGAAGCTTTTGATCAGTTCTTCCTAGGCATTTCGATTCGGCAATAGCACCAATGTTTGTGTCTACATCGACAGATACCTCACAGTTATATTTTTCAGTAAGGATTTCTTTGAGCGGAACATCATTCCATTCGGGCTGGTGGAGAGGTGAAACTATTCCCGATTTATAATCAACCGGGCCGCCGATCGCGACTCCTATTCTTTCTATCTCTTCCTCATCGGAAGCTTTTTCGATCATTTTGCCGATAAGCGCCAAGCCATCCTCAAGTTTGACTGGAGTTTGTTTTGTGATCCTGGATCGTATATCTCCGTGGGAATTTGCTGAAACAGCTATTAGTTTTGTGCCGCCGATATCCAAACCGATGTAAATACTCATTAATTTTTCCTTATTTTTTGTAGGAATATATCAGAGCAATAGATAATAACGAATTTTCCATATGGACAAAATTTGAGAAGGAAATATGTTAGGTACGTTAAAAGTGGCAGAATTTAACTGCGGTTAATGCTTTTTATGCAGAATAACTTTGATGAGGCGGGCGGTAATTTGATAAAGTTTGACAGTATTCTAGTTGAGAAAGAGGGTTTTAAAGTCCTTGATCGCTTGGACTTGCATATTCAGGTTGGAGAGTGTGTTGTTCTTACCGGGCCGTCTGGGGCCGGTAAATCAAGTGTTTTAAAGTCGGTTATGGGAGCGCTGCCCGTTAATGACGGAACTGTTTATGTTGGAGGTCGGGAGTTGGCTCTTGATTCAGTCCAGGATATTCGCAGTCTTGTTGCTTTTATCGGGCAGGAACCGGTGATGGGTGCCGAAATAGTTCGCGATGCACTGCTTCTGCCGTACTCATTTAAATCAAATGCTGGAAAACACCCCGATGAAAAAAAGATCCTGGAACTTTTGGAAGCTGTTTCCCTTGATAAATCAATTCTTGATAAAAAAACTGCGATTATTTCGGGTGGAGAGAAACAGCGCATTGCTATCGTCCGAGCTTTGCTTATGAAGAAACCTATCATTCTGGCTGATGAATTTACCTCGGCTCTGGACCCTGTCAGTAAAAGCAAGGTTATCGAACTATTGAAATTATCCGGGAAGACAATTCTTTCGGTATCCCATGATAGTGACTGGATTACAGCATGTTCGCGTATTGTGAAAATTGAGAACGGAACAGTAATCAGAGAGGGGGGAACTGTAACATGAGTGGAACTGTTGATATTGATCTATTCAAAATGATCATGTTTTATATGATCCTTTTAATTCCCGTTTTTATTTTAGCGAAACTCAAAATGAAAATGACGCTTGATATTGTCTGGGCGGTAGTCAGAATGACTGTTCAGCTTACCTTGGTTGGCCTTTATCTGAAGTATATTTTTGTTATGAACAACGTGTGGATAACTGCTTTGTGGTTGGCTGTAATGCTTATTTCAACAAATACGGTCGTGCTAAATCGCGCTGGTTTGAAAAAAAGGGTTTTCTTTTTGCCGACACTGGTTTCTATCGCCTTTTCAGCGCTGCTCATCTCCGGCATCTTTGTTTTGTGCGTAATTGTGCCCGAGCCGCTTTACGATGCGCGATACATAATTCCTATTACAGGAATGCTTTTGGGGAACTGTCTGAGAGCTAATGTGATCTCTCTTGAACGTTTTTATTCTTCCATAAGAGACACAAAAGATCAGCACCTTACCTATCTTTCGATGGGAGCTGATCTGTCCGAATCGGTTGAGCCTCATTTTCAGGCCGCGGTGAAATCCGCAGTGAATCCGAGCCTGGCATCAATTGCCACAATCGGGCTTGTATCTCTGCCGGGAATGATGACCGGACAAATTCTGGGGGGAAGTGACCCATCCGTCGCAGTCAAATATCAGGTCGCTATTATGATCTGTATTTTTTCGTCGATGACTATCTCAACATTTCTCAATATCAAAATCACATCGAGAAAAGCGTTTGACGGATTCGGCATTCTCAAAGATTCTATATTTAGATGATTTTTTCTTGTAAGGGTTTCTTTTTAACTTTCTTCTTTTTTATCAAAACTGTTTTCTTTTAATAATGTTGTGATGTTATGATGTTGTGTTCGAACTCTTGTGATATTTACTATTGCCCGTAGCAGGAGAGGACACCCCGAAAGCGCCGGTCAAAGCCGGCAAAACATAAGAGGTGAAAGTCCTCCATAGCATAACGGCTAACCACCAGTGCTATTCCCCGAGTCATGCGGTGTTGCTGGTAACAGCAGGGCTGAAGCGTTGACAGGGGCGCATATAGGCGAGACATCGAGCTCCGAAATCATCACTTTCGAAGGACGACCACGTGGGGTGACGGGGAAGTCAGCATCGTAAGCTGCGCTAATGGTAAGCAGTTTTCGACTTCGGCGGAGTCATAGCACCTTGGCATGTATGTAAATGTTTTGCACGGAAACCGGGAGATCCGGATTCGGTCCCGATAGTGGACTGATCAAACGTCAGTTACGCTTCTTCTCTGAAGAAGCAACACACAAGGAGGATGAGTGAAGGTGAATAACCGTACGACTCATTTTAGAACCGACCGGAAGTCGGACAGCAACGTAGTACCTGAGATAGCATCGAACAAAGAGCTTAATCGCTCGGCGGAGGTGAAGGAGGAAAGGGCGCTGGCCAAGAGGAATGTTATCAAGAATGGCTCGTGCCGGACACAGTGCCGGAATCAACGAGTAAGCAGTCTTGATGGCATACGCATAAGAGCAAAAAAGGATAAGAACCTGAGATTTACATCACTCTTCCATCACATAACCGAAGAGCTACTGCACAAAAGCTTTTACGAGCTAAAACGCAAAGCTTCTCCGGGTATTGATGGAGTAAGCTGGTATAAATATCAGGAAGACCTTCAAAACAACATTGCGAAGATCTACAGCAAACTGCACAACGGCAGTTACAAGGCAAAACCCGTGTTGCGCTGTCTCATTACAAAAGACGACGGCAGTGAAAGAGCACTTGGAGTTGCCAGTGTTGAAGACAAAGTAGTCCAGCAGGCGCTGAGCACAGTGTTTAACTGCATATATGAACAGGACTTCTTAGGATTTAGCTATGGCTTCCGACCAAAACGTAGTCAGCATCATGCATTAGATGCAGTGAGTGTCAGCATTCACAAGCGTAAAATATCGTGGATACTGGACGCTGATATACAGGGCTTCTTTGACAACATCGGGCACGACGAACTTATGCACCTACTTAAAATTAGGATAGGCGATCCGAGAGTATTAAGGCTTGTACGTCTTTGGCTCAAGGGCGGCTA
>JAUVCU010000073.1 GCA_030590715.1 Lentisphaeria bacterium | reverse complement strand
TTGCTTAAGTGGGGTGCTAATTACGCCCTGTTTACTGCAAATGGAGAGGCTTGGCGTTTGGTTACTTACAGCTTTATTCATTTTGGAATAATTCACCTCGGCATGAATATGCTTTGTTTGTATTTAGCGGGGCAGATTGCCGAAAGACTGTATTCATTCAGGCTTTTTCTAACCGTATATTTGTTTTCGGCAGTTTCGGGTGGATTAGGTAGCTTATTTGTTCGTGGTGGTGCTTTTGTGGGAGGTGGTGCCTCTGGTGCTGTTTTTGGCGTTGTGGGCGCTTTGGTTGCTTTTATCCTATTGAGGAGACAGTGTTTTCCGAAACCTCTTTTGAAGTCGTTGTGGGGAACATTGATTTCGTTTATTGTTTTTAACTTTGCTGTTGGTTTCTTTTTTGATCAAATAGACAACGGTGCTCATGCTGGCGGGTTTATTGCTGGAATTATTGCTGGTTCGTTTATTTGTCTTATGAAGTTTGATTTGAAGGCAGTGTGTTTTAAAGGGGTATTGATCACTTTTTTATTTTCCGGTCTTATAGTTCTTGTCGTCTGGAAGCCGATAATGAGAAATAGTCGCCTGGATGCTGATTGCAGGATGGCTGTCAATAGTCTTGAGATAAGTGATGATAGATTGGTTTCAAATATCTCATCTATTCTCCAGCATCCTGTCGCTTCAATTGCCGATGTTTCTACTAAAGCAGATCTCATAGGGCGGCAGTCTTTATTCTGGAGTCAGATTGCTACAAAATTGGAGAAGTCAAATCGGCCTGGTTGGCCGCTGAACCGCAAAATATATAAACTTCAATATCAGTATTGCGTTAAGAGATTTGAGTTGGTGAGCGAGATTGCTAACTCTTTAAAATTCGGGTCGACTAAAAAGCTGTATGATTCGATATCAAAAATAAATGATGAAATACGCAGATTGAAAATAAAGATTAAGTCAGTCGGGAAAAATAAATAAGAGGAAAATGGCGGAGGGAGTGGGATTCGAACCCACGGTGGTGTTACCCACGCCGGTTTTCAAGACCGGTGCCTTAAACCAAGCTCGACCATCCCTCCGCATAAAGGTGTCTCTTCTTGGAACGCTCATAATATGTTCTTTAATTGTTAAAAAGCAAATCGATTAAATGCGGAATTCCAGAAAACATGTAGGCCAGCCTTTGCTCAGATTCTCCAATTACTTGATTCTTAATAGCATGTGAAAAATATGAGTGGATAAAAATATTTTTAATTTTGGTCGGAATTATGAATGTGTATTGATAGATGTTTGGAATCGGAGCTTTTGGTATAAAAGAAAACCTGAAGATCTAAGGTTATTTAAATCTTCAGGCAGAAATAATTTATTGAAGCGGGATTTTTGTGCCGCTCTTTTCAAGACAGTCGGCGCAAAACTCCTGGTGTTTAAGCTCCTGCTTATATCCGCAAACCGGACATGTGCGAGGAACGAAGTCTACAGCTTTGTCTTTTAGCTTCTGTAGCATCTCCAGTGCTTCTTCTTGATTATTAGATGTATATGGATCTGGTGGCACTTCCGGTCGTTCTGCCATTATTTTTTCCCGCCTTCTTCAATAATTAAATTAATCTTTTTACTCTTAACTGATACTTTTACCAAGCCCCCATTCTGAAGCTTTCCAAATAATATCTCATCGACCAATTTTTCCTGAATCTCAGATGTGATAAGTCTCTGAAGCGGTCGCGCACCAAGTTTAGGTTCAAAGCCTTCCACTGCAAACCATTTCTTGGCAGCTGGTTGAAGCTTGATCGTTATCTCTTTTTGAGCAAGATCACGTTTCAGAATATTGATTTGTTTATCGACAATCTTTTTCATCAGCTCTTCGGTAAGAGCATTAAAATAGATCGTCGAATCAAGTCGGTTTCTGAATTCAGGACTGAAGAACTTCTCTACAGCTTTTTCCGTTTTGAGCTCAATTTGATTGTCTTCAACAAAGCCGATAGAGTTTTCGCTCATCGCTTTTGCTCCGACATTAGAAGTCATTATAATAATTGCGTTTTTAAAGTTCGCTTTTCGCCCGGTATTATCGGTTAGAACTCCGTAATCCATTATCTGAAGAAGTGTGTTGAACACATCCTGATGAGCTTTCTCAATTTCATCAAGCAGAATCACGCAGTGAGGTTTTTTGATAACCTCTTCAGTCAGCATTCCCGGCTGCTCGAATCCTACATATCCTGGAGGAGCTCCGATAAGTTTTGAAACAGTATGCTTCTCGGTGTACTCACTCATGTCGAATCGTATGAATTCAACTCCAGTTTTCTTCGCAAGCTGTTTTGCCAGTTCTGTTTTTCCTGTTCCCGTCATTCCACAGAAAAGGAAAGAACCGACCGGCTTTTCCGTATTGCCGATTCCGGCACGGGAGATCTTGATCGATTTTACGATTCTTTCAATTGCGCCATCCTGACCGAAAATAACCTTTTTAAGGTTGCCGGCCAGAGCTTTTAAGGTGTTCATATCATTGCTGGATATACTTGAAATAGGAACCTGAGCAATATCTGAAATTATCTTTTCGATATATTCATCGGTAATAACTTTGATTGGCGACTCATCATTCAGTGAATTTCGAGCACCAGCCTCATCAATTATATCAATTGCTTTATCGGGTAGAAAGCGGTCTGTAATATATTTTGTCGTCAGGCCTACTGCTGCTTCTATCGCTTCCAACGTATATTCAATTTCGTAGTGATTTTCGTAATAAGCTTTCAGGCCTGCAAGAATTGCCACTGCTTCGTTATGACTTGGTTCTTTAATGTCTATCTTTTGGAAACGTCGAGCCAGAGCTTTGTCTTTCAGAATGTGATTACGGTATTCTTCATACGTCGTAGCCCCGATACATTTTATCGATCCGTCAGCCAGAGCAGGCTTAAGAATATTGGAAGCATCCAGGCTTCCACTTGATCCCGCACCAGCACCAACGACGGTATGTAATTCATCAATAAAAAGTATTGCTTTATCTTTTTGCTTAAGATTGTTGATAACCTGCTTCAGGCGTTCCTCAAATTCACCGCGGAATTTTGTTCCGGCGATAAGTGAACCCATATCTAAGGCATAGACCTCGTGCCCTTTCAGTTTATTCGGTACGTCGTCTTCAACAATTTTAAGGGCAAGGCCCTCGCCGATAGCTGTTTTCCCGACCCCGGCTTCACCAACCAAAATAGGGTTGTTCTTTTTTCGTCGGCTCAGAACTTCCATTGTCCGGCGCAGTTCCTGCTTTCGTCCAATGATTTTGTCTATTTTACCGGCGCGAGCCATCTCTGTAAGGTTTACTGCATATTCTTCAAGAGGTTCTGCCTCCGTAAAGTCCTCATCTTCGTCATAGCCGAATTCCTCTTCCAGCTCGTCTTCGAAGGTTGCCTCCGGAGGACTTTGAAGTTCTTTGTGGGAAACGATCTTGAGAACGTCCAGTTTGTTTACGTTATTTTCAAGAAGAGTGTATTTTGCAAAACTTTCTTCTTCATCGTAAATAGCAACGAAGGTGTCGATTACATCAATGTCGTTGCTGTCTTTCGCTGAGCTTATCAAGTGCGATAATGCGCTGCGGATAACGCGTTCAAAATCCAATGTTATCGAAAGCTTGTCGGTCTCTACTTTTTCCATGTATTCTTCAAAGTAGTTTTCAAGTTCCACGCGGATGTTTTCCACATTACCACCGCAGGATTTTACAATCAGCTTGATCTTCTGGTTTTCCAGAGCGATGTAAAGCAGGTGTTCTACAGTGATAAATTCGTGGTGTGATTTAAGGGCGAAATCCTGCACTTTTTCAAGTGCAGCTCTCAATTCTCCGGTACCAATGTTAAAAGGCATAACTACTCCTTCTCCATCGTGCATTTCAATGGATATTCGTATTGTTCAGCCAGGCGTTCTACCTGGAATACTTTGGTTTCGGCTATTCCAAACGGATAAATACCGCAGATACTCGAACCTTTTTCGTGTACCTGCATCATCAGTCGGTCAGCTTCTTCATCGGACTTGCTGAATATTGATTCAAGAATAAATACCACAAAGTCCATTGGCGTATAGTCATCGTTGTGCAGAATTACTTTGTACAGCGATGGCCTTTTGATCTTCGTTTCTGATTTTTCTATTACTGTTTCTTCAAATTGTGTGCTCATAATATATAAACTTAGGTTTTATTGCTTTTACCAGAGCGGAGTTATACGCTCAACTTTTACTATAGGGCGCTGCCAGCCTTTAACCCAGCTTTGCTTTCCTTTTACACTAACTTTATTTTTTTCCCAAAGCTTAAGGTTATACTTGTGCTTTCCTGTATAGATGTAACAGATCGGGAAATATTGATTGTTTACTTTTACCGCAATAGAATGAGTTGCCTTAGAATTGTTTTTTGTTAGAGGCAGTAAAACACCCTGTACCGTCACGGTCTTTTCTGTCTGATCTATATAATCAATGCTCGACGTGTGCTCCGGTAATTCAATCTCCGATTTTTTCGCATTCTCTTTGTTCTGCTTTAGGATCTCATCCAGCTGCGAATCTTCTGTTTTGGCAATGACAGTCTTTTCTTCTTTTTTGATAATGTCTATGCATTGCGCGCTGACATAGGCAACAAGGTTCTCTGTCGGCTCGATTTTTACCCACTCAGATCTTGAAGAATCCAGAACGTTTACTTTTGTCCCGGCTTCGGCTATTCCATATTTCATATAAGCCACACTTGGTCCGCAGCGGAGGTTGACTCTTTCTTTGATTATTCCGTCTTTAATGAATGCGCGCGATACCCAGACTTCTGAGGCTTTCGGTGCTTTTATTGCATACCATTCATTTTCTTTTTTGATTATATTTACTTTGTCTCCCGCTTCCAGTGTGCAGGTAACTGAGTATTTCGTTGTCGGTTTTACTCTGACGTTAAGTTTGTTTACATTTACAACTCCAACGCTATCTGCTTTTACCGTTGATGAAAGTAGAATGAAAAGTCCTGTTGTCGCAGCAAAAATAAAATGTTTTAAAAGCATATGCGGTCCTGTTTTGTTTGTTTCTGCAAAAAATTATACAGCTAATTCCGTGCCTTATTTTGTGTTCATCATGCACTATTATTTGTTTTTTATATGATTCAATAAATCCTCTGCTAATTCTACTGCTTTTTTGGGAGATTCTCCCGATGTTGAAACGCTGACAATTATATTCTCATATTTTCTGGTTGCCGGAGATATGAAGTTACCCAGCTCTGGCTTTGAAGATACTGAAAATAATTTGTTGGTTTTATCTAAGTATTCGACAACTTTGTTGAAAAAATCTTCCAGCTTTGAAGTGGACGGGTAATCGTGTGATAAATATATCATTCCGAATGCATCAAAATAGGAAAGGGGAAGTTCGTAAAAATCACCCGTTTCAAGTTTTACATCAAATTCGTTAAACTGTTTGAGAAAACTTTTAGCCAGACACGTTATATCCTGGTGATGCTTTGTAACAGTTTTGAGTTTAGTAAAGGCGGCTTTTCCTCCGCCTATTATCAATACTTTTTGAGGCTTTGTTAAAATTATTGGGTGCACAACTTCCTCTCTAATATTACATTTATTATTTTCTTATTAGAAAGCTAGTCTAATATTTAACTATGTTCAAATTTATTGTTTTATAATATACCGCGGAAAGGTGTTCTTTTACACTGCGTTGTTTAATCAGTTCTGCTGTAGAAAATCAGAAAGGGAAATATATGAAAAAGTGGTTTTATCCTATAGTCGGCATATTGCTGTGTGTAATCGTTTATAACGAGTTGACCCGCAAATCACCCAAACGTCCAGTGCGCAAACAAGTTGCGGAGAATAAAGCAGAAGTTCCTGAGAAAAAGAAAACAGTCTACTCAGAAAGCTCATCCTACAGTTTGGTCGATGGAGAAGGGGAAATAAAATTAAAGGAAAGAATCGTAACCTTTAAAAAAAGTGAAAACCTAAGATTATTCATCCGGCTTTCCGGGCGGTATGATGTTTTTGTAATAGATGAAGTTACTGCCATTAATCTTGTGAAAGTCCAATATAGCTCAGAAGCTTATTTAAATGAGCTTATAGCTATATGTAAAGGAACAGAGGTTGGAGAAGCCACTGTCATTACGATTCCAAAACCTGTTCCGTCAAATGTGGGCCTTAGTGATGCTGTTGATGCTTCTTTGTGGTTCAGTGAAGATGAGAAGTCAGGTGAGGGGGTGCTGATTGCTGTTATAGATTCCGGTGTTATCAACCGTAAGGCTTTTAAGGGAAAGGTTAGTCATATCTCTCTAATTGAAAGTGGTAGCGCTATTACTGACAGCCACGGGACTGCTGTTGCCTCTTTGATATTGGGGGACAAGAGCATTGGTGTGAGTGGAGTCGCTCCAAAAGCAAAGATTCTGGATATAAGAGTTTTTGACAACGATGTCCCGTCAAATGGTTATGTGGTGGCGAAAGGAATTGTTTTAGCCGTTGAGAACGGTGCGCATGTAATAAACCTTAGTCTTGGTGGAGAAAAGTCGAGTACTATTGTCAAATCTGCTGTTGATTTCGCAATTGATAATAATGTGGTCGTGGTTGCCGCATCTGGTAATGAATCCGCTGACAAAGTTGGATTTCCCGCACGTTATGAAGAGGTTATTGCTGTTGGTGCTGTCGATAAAAATAGGGTATATGCAAACAAGTTTTCAAACAGGGGCGCAAATCTCGATTTAGTAGCTCTTGGGAATGGAGTGAAAACCGCAGAAGGAGTCGATGGCGTGGCGGTTAAAAGCGGAACCTCTTTTGCCTGTCCATTGGTTGCCGGGCTAATTGCTCATGTAAAATCAAAATATCCGCAGTCGTCGAATCAGGATATTATCAACTCAATGTATGAGTATTCGGATGACCTCGGAATGCAGGGTAAGGATATTTATTACGGATTGGGCATTCCTAATCTTACGAGAATAGATCAGGGAAGGGGAGTTTATGATGTGGCTGCCGCAGGAGCTGGACTGAGAACAAACGATGATGGTTCTATATCATTGATCGTTTCTGGTGAAAACAGAGGAAGTGAAGCCGTTAAAAGTTTGCGAATGAAGGTTTCATGGCTTCGTGAAAGTGAAACTTTTTACTTTAGGAATATTCAGCCTAATGAGACTTTCTTCGAAGAATGTCCTGGTTATGATCATAAAAAAGTGAATTATGCGGGGGGCGATACAGTTTCTATTGAAATAATTCCCGACTTTGTAGATGATATTAATCAGGGAAATGATGACGGTGAATTTACTCCACTCATAGAAAAAGCTTCAGAAGAAGAAAAGTAATCCCTGAATAGTTGATATATCTCCCTGAAATGATCAGGGAGATATTAAATACTGAATTAGATGTCACTCATGTCCATAATGGCCATGAATATT